>NZ_JBLWEP010000005.1:0-2769 GCF_048287355.1 Candidatus Electronema sp. TJ | reverse complement strand
GAAGGCAAAGTGAAGGTGGTCGGCGCGATTTACGACGTGGGCACCGGCAAGGTGAACTGGCTGCCGGAGGATAAAGTGGCTGGCATTTTAGCTGAGGTGGAGAAGAACCCGAAACGCCAGATGCAGGCTATGGCTGGCGGCGGCCATGAAGAAGAAGGTCATGGCGGGAAGAAGGAAGAGAAGAAGAAGAAAGAGGAAGGCAAGGGACACTGATTCCTGCGCTGCCTGATGCTGTGGAAGGCCGGATGAAAATCCGGCCTTTTCTTTTTCAGCGCATCTGGCGCACGGTTGCGCCGATCCGCTCCATCTCCGCAAGGATGGCATTCTCGTCCAGCGTGGTCAGCCGCCGGTCGCGCATGACCACGCGCCCGTTGATGACGGAATGAAGGACATCGCTGCCTTTGGCGGCATAAACGAGCTGCGAGACCGGATTGTGCAACGGGCAGAGATGCGGCTGCCGCAGGTCGAGCAGGATGAGATCCGCCTTTTTGCCGACCGCGACGCTGCCGATTCTGTCCGCCGCGCCCAGAACCTCGGCCCCGCCCAGCGTGGCGGCACACAGTGCTGACTCAGCATTCATCGCTGTCGGATCAAACTCGCGCACCTTGTGCAGTTTGGCCGCCGTGCTCATCTCGTTGAACATGTCCAAATCGTTGTTGGACGCGCTGCCGTCCGTGCCGATGCCGACTTTCAGGCCGCTGTTCAGCATCTGCTGTGCTGGCGCAATGCCGGAAGCCAATTTCATGTTTGATTCCGGGCAATGCGCGACCTTCACTCTGCGCCGGGCCAGCAGCGCAATTTCTTCCTCGTCGAGCATGACGCAATGCGCAGCCACGACACGCTCGTTGAGCAGTCCCAGCTGTTCCAGATGCCGCGCCGGAGTGCGGCCATATTTTTCCACGCAGCCTTGCACCTCGTCACGGGTTTCGGCAAGATGAATATGCAGCAGAGCGTTCTTCCGCTCGGCTAAAGCCGCTGCCCGCTGGAGCAGGGCAGGGGAGCAGGTGTAAACCGCGTGAGGATTGACCGTGATACTGACCAGCTCGCCGCTGTCTTCGTATGTGCTGAACAATTCTTCCGCATAGGCGAAACCATTCTCCAGCTCACCATAGCAGGGCGAGGGAAAATCGAAAAAAACCTCGCCGATCCACGCCCGCATTCCCGCTTCCGCCGCCGCACGCGCCGCTTCTTTGGTGAAGAGGTACATGTCGTTAAAGCTGGTAGTGCCGGAGCGGATCATTTCACAGATGGACAGCAGCGTGGCGTGATAGACGATTTCTTTCGTCAGCTGCGCCTCGCGGGGGAAGATGTGCTGCGTCAGCCAGTCCATCAGCGGCAGATCATCGGCCAAGCCCCGGAAGCAGGACATGGCCGCGTGCGTGTGGACGTTGACCAAGCCAGGCATGATCAATCCGTGCGGACAGGCCAGCAGCTCGGCCTGAGGATATTTGGCCGCCAAGTTCGAGCCGATTTCAGCGATGCTGTCACCGGCCACGGCCACAGAAATGCCTGCCTCCTCCCGCACGCCGCCGTTCATGCTCACCAGCCAGCGGCCTGAAAGGACAAGCTGCACGTCCTGCTGCATGTTCTGTCCGTCTACCGCTTCTTTTTCGCCGCCTTGTTGAGCAGATCGCCAAAGGTGCCCATAGACTTGGGCGCGGCATCTTTCGGCGGAGGAGTCCATTCTTTCTCCTCCTTTTCCTCCTGCTCTTTGGCGACATAATCCTCCGGCACAAGGGCGATGCGCTGCTGAGCCTTGTCTATGCCGTCCACCTTCACGGTCACCGCCTGGCCTTCGGACACGACTTCGCGGGGATGATGGATGCGGCGGCCTGCGCCGAGCTTGGAGATATGCAGCAAACCGTCAACGCCCGGCTCCAGCGTGACAAAGGCACCGAAAGCGGCCAGCCGCGAGACTGTGCCGCTATGCGTGCTGCCGATCAGGTATTTTTCTTCGACCCGATCCCACGGATTTTCCAGCGTGTCGCGCAGGCTGAGCGAGATACGCTCTTTGTCCCAGTCAATCTTTTTGACAAGCACCGCCACCCGCTGGCCGATGCTGAGAACATCCTCAACCTTCGCGGTCTGTCCCCAAGCCAGCTCAGAGATCGGAATCAAGCCGTCTGCGCCGCCGAGATCAACAAAGGCCCCGAAATCACGAATAGAGCTGACCGTACCTTCGATGCGGTCGCCTTCGCGCAGACTGTCGCGGAGCTGCTGCTTGCGCTGCTCGCGTTCCTCCTCCAGCACGGCGCGGGCGGAGACGATGATGTTGCGGCCTTTCTTGCCGAACTCGATAATCTTGAAGACCATTTCCTGATTCAGACAGGTCTCTGCTGATTCGATCCGGTGCAGACCCATCTGCGAGTAAGGACAGAAGGCGCGCTGTCCGGCCACTGTGACTTGGAAGCCTCCTTTGATCTCAGAAACCACCTTGCCCTTGACCGGAATGCCTGCTTGAAACGCCTGTTCCAGCTCCGCGCTGCCCGCCCGGCCAGAGCCGACGCGGGTGGTGAATACCAGCTCGCCGCCGCGCTGGGCCAGAAAAAAGACCGTGACCTTGTCGCCGGTGCTGATGGTCAGCTCGCCGTTTTCATTGCGGCATTCGGCTGCGCTGAGGACTCCCTCACTTTTGCCGCCGAGGTCAAGAAAGATGTTCTCGCCGCTGATGTCGGCAACAACCGCCTCGATCTTGTCGCCGGGCCGAAGCTGCTGGCCGGTGACATTTTTTTCCTGGAACAGGTCTGCAAAGGATTCTTGGGTCATGGT
>NZ_JBLWEP010000004.1:0-34142 GCF_048287355.1 Candidatus Electronema sp. TJ | reverse complement strand
CTGCCGCCAGGCTGGAATATCCACGGATTGCCCAGCGCGCCCCGCCCAATCATCACTGCGTCGCAGCCAGTTTCGGCCATCATCGCCAAGCCGTCGGCATAGCTGCTGATGTCGCCGTTGCCGATCACTGGAATGGAGACCGCCTGCTTCACCGCCGCAATCACCTGCCGGTCAGCCCTGCCGCCGAACTGCTGCGCCCACGTGCGGGCGTGGATGGTTACAGCGGCGGCCCCGGCGGCTTCGCACATCCGGGCGAAATCCGGCGCGACAATCGAATCATCGTTCCAGCCGCTGCGGAATTTGACAGTCACCGGCAGCGGCGTGCTGGCCGCGACCGCCCGGATGATCTGCTCGGCCAGCTCGCGGTTCTCCGGCTTCATCAGAGCTGCGCCGCAGCATTTCTTCACCACCTTCGGCACCGGACAGCCCATGTTGATGTCGATCAAATCCACTGGCATGGCCGAGACCGCCGCAGCTGCCCGGCCCATGCTCTCCGGCTCGCTGCCGAACAGCTGCACCGACCAAGGCCGCTCCTGCGGCGCGGTGCCGAGCATGGCAAGGGTCTGCCGCTGCCCGTAGTTGAGGCCGTGGCAGCTGATCATCTCGGAAACGACCAGCCCTGCGCCTTGCTCGCGGCAGAGGAGCCGGAAAGCCAAGTCAGTGTATCCTGCCAAGGGCGCGAGAATGAATGGATTGTCAAGAACGAGCGAGCCGATGCGCATGTCTGTTTCTGCTTGAGGGTGCGGTTTTAAAAAGCCGCGTCCATTGTAAACGGTTTGCCGTGCCTGCGCACGGAAAAGCTGGAAAAGGCCAGAGACCGCGCAATACCTGAAGGCAGCAAATGACATATGAAAGGGAAAGGCGGCTCTGCCTCGTGCGTCAGCGTGCAGTCTTGTGCTGCAAAACTGCGGCATGGTCTTGTCAAAAGAAACACGCGGACGCTGCGGCGCATCTATGCTGAGCAGGCTCAGCGTCCAACGGTGAGCAGGCTCAGCGTCCGACGGTGAGCAGGCTCAGCGTTCGATGGTGAGCAGGCTCAGCGTCCGACGGTGAGCAGGCTCAGCGTCCGATGGTGAGCAGGCTCAGAGAACATACAAATGCGCTGGTTCGTGTGCAGGCAAACCAGCAGGCCGCAGAATGCTCCGCTCTCCACGACCTGCCTGCCTTGCTCTTTTCGTGTGCAATATTTACGGCTATATAGTATGGTGCGGAAGAAAGAGCGGGCGGTAAACGCAGGCAAGTATGGACGTTTCCGCTTGTTGATGATTACTCTGAACGACATCGATGCTATGACTATTCCCTTGAATGACATCCTCGCTATCTCGAATCCAGACCAATACAAGCTCCACTTGGCATGTTGGAATGGCGAGTGCCAACCACTTGATGAGTTTGTCGCTAACCATGAGAAGTGGCTTGGTTGGAATGAATGGCGTGGCGACAAAAACGACTGGACCAGACCCTACGTCCTCTCGTTCATGAGATTCTATCCGAAGACTGATGCTTGGCTGTTCGGCGGAGCTTTTGAAGTGATTGAGCGGCGCAAGGATGGATACAAACTTCAACCTGACCCTCGGCTGGAGAAGTACGTCGGGCGATTGCTAATGTCCTTTCACCGTTATCAAGGCATGATGGGCCGCGCCTTCAAATTAGAAAATTACATTAATGAGTTCACGGTTGCTGAATTGCTTCCGCAGGTGTACTCTGGCGAGAGCTTTCCCGGTCTCGATCGCATCAATCATGATTTCGCTACCCTCGAAGCCATTTTCAAAGCCGAGCGCACCGACTGGAAGGCGGCATTGCAGAGCGTGAAAGGAGTCTACGTCATCTCAGACAGGTCAAATGGGAAGCAGTACATCGGCTCGGCATACGGCGATGCTGGGATTTGGTCGCGCTGGGCTTGCTACATGGGCACTGGGCATGGATGGAATGACGAGCTGATGAAGCTTGTGCAGGCTAACGGCCCGAAGTACGCACGCGAGCACTTCCATTTTTCCATCCTCGAAGTCATGATCAAGTCCACACCAGATCAAGTTGTTCTGGACCGTGAAGCGCACTGGAAATGTGCGCTGCTTACGCGAGAGCACGGTTACAACAAGAACTAGACAGACAATTGTCAGCCAGTCCTGCTTTGGCTCTATGCGATTTTCCGCTGATCTGGTATTATCCCCAATGCCGCACGAAGAGACGGCAAGCTGCCCGGAAGATCAACAAGAAAAGAACTGCTGAAGGACAATCATGCGCTACTCGCAACTGCTCATCACCACTGCCAAAGAGATGCCTGCCGAAGCGGAGGTGGTCAGCCACCAGCTCCTGCTGCGGGCTGGCTTCATCCGCAAGCTGACCTCTGGTCTGTACACCTATCTGCCGCTGGGCTTGGCCGCCTTGCGCAAGGTGGAAAAGATTGTCCGCGAGGAGATGAACCGGGCCGGGGCGCAGGAAATCCTCATGCCGATGGTCCAGCCTGCTGATCTCTGGGAAGAGTCGGGCCGCTGGAAGCAGTACGGCCCTGAGCTGCTGCGCTTCAAAGACCGGCATCAGCGCGACTGCTGCCTTGGGCCGACGCATGAGGAGGTGGTCACGGACGTGGCCCGGCGCGAGATTCATTCCTACCGCCAGCTGCCGGTCAACCTCTATCAGATTCAGACCAAGTTCCGCGATGAGATCCGGCCCCGCTTCGGCCTGATGCGCGGGCGCGAGTTCGTGATGAAGGATGCCTACTCCTTTGATGTCAGCGAGGCAGGCGCGGAGGCGAGCTATGGCAAGATGCGCGAGGCCTACAACCGCATCTTCAAACGCTGCGGCTTGGAGTTCCGGGCAGTTGAGGCGGACTCCGGCAGCATCGGCGGCTCGTTCTCGCACGAGTTCATGGTCTTGGCCAAGACGGGCGAGGACACGCTGGTGATCTGCCAGAGCTGCGACTACGCCGCTAACCTCGAAAAGGCCAAGGCTGCGCCGCCCGCACAGGCAGAGCGCAGCGAGGCCTTGCAGCCCTGCGCCAAGGCAGCCACGCCAGGCATGAAGAAGGTGGAGATTGTGGCGGGATTCCTTGGCTTGCAGCCGCAGCAGGTGATCAAGACCATGATCTATCTGGCGGACGGCGAGCCGGTGGCGGTGCTGGTGCGCGGCGACCGCGAAGTGCAGCCGGTCAAGCTGAAGAACATGCTGGATGTGACGGATGTGGAGCTGGCTGACGACGACACGGTCTGGCAGAAGACCAAGCTGCCGGTGGGCTATATCGGGCCGGTGGGTCTGCCGATCAAGTTCGTGGCGGATCAGGAGGTGATGCAGATGGTCAACGCGGCTGCGGGCGCGAACGAGAAGGGCTTCCACCTCACCGGGGTCAACCCTGGCCGCGACTTCACGCCTGCTTTAGTCGGCGACCTGCGCCAAGTGACTGCCGACGACCGCTGCCCGCTCTGCGGCGGTTCTTTGCGGCTGACTGAAGGCATAGAGGTCGGCCACATCTTCAAGCTCGGCACCAAATACTCTGCGGCCATGAACGCCGTGTTCCAAGATGTGGATGGCCAAGAGAAGGTGATGATCATGGGCTGCTACGGCATCGGCGTGAGCCGGGTGGTGGCTGCGGCCATCGAGCAGAACCACGACGAGCACGGCATCATCTTCCCGCTGCCGCTTGCGCCCTTCCAAGTCATGCTGCTCAATCTTGACCTGAAGAACGCAGCTGTCACTGCGGCGGCGGAGCAGCTGCATCAGGAGCTGGAGGCTGCCGGGATTGAGGTGCTCTATGATGACCGCGACGAGCGGCCAGGGTCCAAGTTCAAGGATGCAGACCTGCTCGGCATGCCGTACCGGCTCACTGTGGGCAAGTCGCTGGAGAAGAGCGGGGCAGTGGAGCTGCGCAGCCGCCGCAATGGCGAGACTGTCGAGCTGCCGCTGGAGCGGGCAGCTGGCGAGCTTGCCGCCAAGATCAGAGCCGAGCTGGCGGCTGCGGCGGCAAGCTGAAGCTGATGCTTGTCAGATGCTGAGACCCAAGGCTGCGGCCACGCCTGCGCCGTAGGCTGGGTCGGCCTTGGCGCAATGCCCGATGTGCCGCCGCTTGACCGCTTCCGGCGCATCGCCCATCGCTCTGGCGGTGTTCTCGAACAGCACCTGCTGCTGCGCCGGAGTCATCAGACGGAACAAGTTGCCTGGCTGCGTGTAATAGTCGCTGTCATCCTCGCGGTGGCTCCAGTGATCCGCCGCGCCACTGAGAGGCAAAGCAGGTTCGCGCACCTCCGGCTGCTCCTGCCACTCGCCGTAACTGTTCGGTTCATAGCCAAGGGTGCTGCCGAAGTTGCCGTCCACGCGCATCGCCCCGTCGCGGTGGTAGCAATGCACAGGACAGCGGGCGCGGTTGACTGGAATGAGGTGGTGATTCACGCCGAGACGGTAGCGTTGCGCATCGCCGTAGGAGAAAAGCCGCCCTTGCAGCATCTTGTCCGGTGAGAAGCCGATGCCCGGCACGATGTTGGCCGGATTGAATGCCGCCTGCTCCACCTCGGCGAAGTAGTTGTCCGGGTTGCGGTTCAGCTCCAGCACGCCCACGTCAAGCAGTGGATGCTCCTTGTAAGGCCAGACCTTGGTCAGGTCAAAGGGATTGAACGGGCAGCACTTGGCCTCCTCGTCCGTCATCACTTGGATCTTCATGTCCCATCTGGGGAAATCCCCCTTCTCAATGCTCTCATACAGATCGCGCTGATGGCTCTCGCGGTCTTTGCCGACCAGTGCTTCCGCCTCCGCATCAGTCAGGTTCTTGATCCCCTGCTGCGTCTTGAAGTGAAACTTGACCCAGACCCGCTCCCCTGCGGCGTTGATCAGGCTGAAGGTGTGGCTGCCAAAGCCGTGCATGTGCCGGTAGGACTTGGGAATGCCCCGCTCGCTCATGGTGATGGTGATCTGATGCAAGGCCTCAGGCAGGCTGGTCCAGAGGTCCCAGTTGTTGCGCGCGCTGCGCAGGTTGGTGCGCGGGTCGCGTTTCACAGCGTGGTTGAGGTCAGGGAACTTGAGCGGGTCTTTGAGAAAGAAGACCGGCGTGTTGTTGCCGACTAAATCCCAGTTGCCCTCTTCGGTGTAGAACTTGAATGCGAAGCCCCGGATGTCCCGCTCAGCGTCCGCTGCGCCGCGCTCGCCCGCAACTGTGGAGAAGCGGACAAAGACCTCGGTCTGCTTGCCGACCGCAGAGAACAGCTTGGCCTTGGTGTGCCGGCTGATGTCATGGGTGACCGTGAACGTCCCATACGCGCCAGAGCCTTTGGCGTGCATCCGCCGCTCCGGGATCACTTCGCGGTCGAAATGAGCGAGCTTCTCTAAGAACCACACATCTTGCAGCAGCATCGGCCCGCGCGGCCCGGCAGTCAGCACATTCTGATTGTCGGCCACGGGCGCACCCACGTTGCTGGTCAGCTTCTTCTCGTTGCTCATTCTATGACTCCTCAAGGTCGAATGGAATGATGATCTCCTGCGCCGGGGGGGAGCAGAAGGATTCAGCCTGTCAGCATACGCAGCTCGTCCGCTTCTGTCAATCAAGAAGGCCGGTCAGTCCGCCGTGTGCTGCCGCGCATAACTTCGCGTCACGCCGTCAGGATGCGCTCTGCGGCTCCGCAAAGTGTCTGGGGCAGCGCTTGACATGAGCACTTAAGAACGATAATAATTATTATATGATATTAATTATTGAACGACAGAGAGGTGCGCCATGCTTACTCTTAAGGAAATACGGCGGAACAGAATGCTGGCCAGCAGCATTGACTGGGCGATGACCCCGGAAAAAGCTGTGGAGCTGTATCTGGAATGGGGAATCGGCTGGATCGAGGACAAGGACTTTGACTTGGTCGCAGGCGGCAGCGATGAGAGCTATTACTTTGCCATCTATGACTGGGAGATAAAGCCGCCGCTGGTCACGCTGATTCACCGCACTGTTGAAGGGGCTGAAGAAATAGCCAAAATCGAAGTGCCGAAAGAGCTTTTTGATGCCTCCTGCAAAGAGGACGGCATCAAGCCGGGCGGGGCAGTCCATCGCCTGAACCGTGCGCTCAAATACTGGCTGAATGTCCGCATCGAGGGCCCGCCTGTTGAGTTTTTCGGCACGGAGCACTGAGCGATTCGCCTCGCCAGTCACGATTTTCAACGTGGACAGCCGCAAGGCCGGAGCTTTTGCTCCGGCCTTTTTTTTCAGTTCACCGCCAGCGCATCCGCCAGCCGCCTTCGAAGGCCCGCTCGCTGATCATCTGCACCAAATCAGCGCAAGGCCAGTCTCGCCGGAGCTGCTGCTCTGCGCCAATGCCCTGCTCTCCGCTTCTTCGACGGAAAAACGTGTCAAGACAGCCTCCTGCGAAGCTGCGTTTGGCTTGGATGCGGCTGGAAAGGCCGTCTTCCCGCTTGGAAATGCCTCATTCCCCTCTGGCAATGCCTCATTGCCAGCAAGGAATGTCACGTTTCACTCTGGCAATGGCTCATTGCCAAGAGGAAATGCCTCATTGCCAGAGGGGAATGACCCGTTTCACTCTGGCAATGCCTCATTGCCAACAAGGAATGCCACGTTTCCAGCTGGCAATGCGCCATTGCCAGAGGGGAATGACCCGTTGCCAGCAGGGAATGCCTCATTGCCAGCGAGGAATGAGGCATTCGAAGCGGCCTCTGCTGCGCTTTCGGCAAGAAAAGGGCGGCCCCGTGAGGCCGGGAGCGTTTTTCACCTTGGGATTGCAGGGAGAGCCTGCCGGGCCGGTTTGACCGGCGATGAAAAGGATTCGAATGTTCAGGGCCGGGCGGCGCGGACGCAGTTGCGCCCGCCCTGCTTGGCCGCGTACAGGGCCTGATCCGCCAAGGCCAGCAGCCCGGCACCGCAGGCGGCATCTTCTGCCAGCTGATTGACCGCTGCCACGCCGACCGAGAGCGTGACCACCTTGGCGCAATGTGAGGCGGGGTGCGGCAGGCCAAGCTGCTCCACGGCCTGGCGCGCCTTCTCCGCCACCACCAAGGCTTGGTCCAGACCGATGCCGGGCAGGATGAGGACAAACTCCTCGCCGCCGTAGCGGGCGGTGAAGTCGCAGGCGCGGGCCGCGCTCCGCTCCAAGGTCTGGGCAACGGTGCGCAGGCAGGCATCACCCTGCAAATGGCCGCAGGTGTCGTTGTAGAGCTTGAAGAAGTCCATGTCGGTCATGAGCAGGGAGAAGACCGTGCCGCTCCGGTGCCAGCGCTGCCATTCCTCGGCCAGCCGCTGATCAAAGGCGCGGCGGTTGCGCACGCTGGTCAGGCCGTCATACAGAGCCTGGTGAGCCAGGATGTGGTTCAGCCGCTCCAGCTCGGCAGCCTGCTCCAGCAGGGAGGCCTCGGCTTCACGCTGCCGGAGTATCTGCCTGCGGACAAAGCGGGTGACGCTGAGCAGGCCCGCGCCGCCCAGCAGCCAGAGCAGGCTGTAGGAGAGGAGCAGCACAGCCTCTATCCGCCGCTTGATCTCCATGTAGGGCCGCAGCGGCACGGACACGCCGATGCCGCCGCGCACTTCGCCTTCTTTATACCCCTGATGGCTGTGGCATTTCAGGCAGTTTTCCTTGGTGTGAAAGGCCCGCATGTAGCGGAGATAAGGCTGGCCGTCCATCTCTGTCAGCTCGGAGACCTCAGTCTCGCCCTGCTCGAACTGACGAAGCACGCGCTGCTCCCACTCGTCCGGGGCGTTGATCGGATTGAGAGGCTTGAGGCTGGTGATCCGCCCCCTGATGCCGTACAGCCCGGAGAAGTCGCTCATCACCTGCCGGAGCATGTAGGCAGGGTTCATCAGAGTGAGCCGCTGGCCGGAGGTGGTCAGCACGTCCCGGTCAGGCAGATGGGAGAGGTAGGGGTTGGGCGGAGTCTCAGGCGTGGCAGGCACATACACACCGCCGTGCTTGGCGGCCCAGGTGCGCAGAGCCATGTCCTTGTTGAAATTGGCTCTGGCCTCCAAGCGGGCGTAGTCCAAGAGATGCCGCTCCTCTTTGGCCAGCGCCCAGAGGAGCAGTCCGGCCAGAACAGCGGTCCAGAAGAGGAGGACAGTCCAAAAGATGCGGCTGAGCAGGATCAGCCTGCCCTGCCCTGCCCTGCCGCGCTGCCGCTCAGAGATAGGGATTGCTTCTCGCCTCTTTGCCAATGGTGGATTTGGAGCCGCCGTAGCCGTGGCCCGGCCAGACTGTGGTCTCAGGCGGCAGGGTCAGCAGCCGCTCGCTGATGGACTGCGAGAGCTGGCGCATAGAGCCGCCGGGGAAGTCGGTGCGCCCCACCCCGCCTGCGAAAAGGGTGTCGCCGGTGAAGCAGTCCGGGGCGTTGTACAGGCACATGCCGCCCGGCGTGTGGCCAGGAGTGTGGAGCACGGTCAGCGTCTCCTCGCCGATGCGGATCAGGTCGCCGTCCTCGACCAGCAGATCAGCTGGCGGTGACTCCGGCAGGCCAAGCATGGCGAAGTAGCTCCGCGCCTCCTCGGTGCTGAAGAATTCGGCATCGGCCCGGTGCATGACAATCTTCGCCCCGGTGGCCTGCTTGAGCGGCCCGTTGCCGCAGACGTGGTCAGGATGGCCGTGGGTGGAGATGATGTGCAGCACCTCCAGGCCCTCCTTGCGGCAGGCGGCAAGCACTTTGTCCGCGTCCCCGCCGCAGTCGATCACAGCGGCCTTGCTGGTTTTGGGGCAGGAGACAATGTAGCAGCAGACATCCATCATGCCGACGATCAGTTGCTGTATGTTCATCATGGCGAGAAAGAAGAGGGAAAGGCCAAGGGCGGGCGGCCCTTGGTCGGAGGATTCAGCAGGCGCAGGCGGAGCTTTTCTCCGGCGCGCAGCTCTCGCCGCCGCCGCCGCCGCACGCGGCGGAAGAGCCTGCCATGTTCAGCCTGAGGCCGGCTTTGGCCGGCAGCCGCTGCTCCACCGCGCTGATCACGGCGGCAAAGGCATGAACCGCCGGGCTGTCGGCGTTGGAGGAGAGATAGGGCGTGCCGCTGTCGCCGCCCATGACCACGCGGGGATCCATCGGCACCCTGCCCAGGAAGGGCAGGTCAAAGTCGCGGGCGGTCTTCTCGCCGCCGCCGACACCGAAGATGTCCACTGTCTCGCCGCAGTGCGGGCAGACAAAGCCGGACATGTTCTCGACCACGCCAGCCACCGGCATCTTCACGGTGCGGCAGAAGTTGAGCGACTTGCGCACATCGGCCAAGGCCACCTCCTGCGGCGTGGTGACCACCACGGCCTGCACGTTGGGCATGGTCTGGGCCACGGAGAGCGGCTCGTCGCCAGTGCCTGGAGGCGCGTCAACGATCAGGTAGTCCAGCTCGCCCCAGTCCATGTCCGCGACAAACTGGCGGATGGCCTGAATCTTCAGCGGCCCGCGCCAGATGATGGCCTCGTCGCGGTCCTTCATCATGTATTCCAGCGAAACCACCTTCAGCTTGCCGTTATAGAGCAGCGGCGGGACAAGGCCGTTCTCACCCTGCGCCTGCTCCAAGCTGCCGGTGAGGTTGAGCATCCGGCAGACATCCGGGCCGTGCAGGTCAACGTCCATCAGGCCGACCTTGTGCCCGCGCTCGGCCAGCCCTAAAGCCAGATTGACGGCCACGGTGGACTTGCCCACCCCGCCCTTGCCGCTCATGACCAGAATCTTATGCTTGATCCGGCCCAGCGACTTGGTGATGGCGATGTCCTGCTGGGCCAGATGGGCGCTGGCGGCGTTGAGCTGGGCGGAGCTGGCGCAGCTGCTTTTGCCTTTGCTGCCGCAGGAGCTTGATGAACAGGAACTCATAATGCTTCTCCCTCAGTTGAGGTTGTGAAAATGAACCTCCCGCCGGAAGCGGGAGGGGCGTGTCCTATCGGGCTGACGGCGACTGGAGATGCTTGAACAGCTCGGCCTCCGGCGAGAGCACCAGCGAGGTGTTGCCGCCGATGATGTTCTGGTAGCTCTCCAGGCTCTTCTGGAAGGAATAGAACTCGGCGTGGCCGCTGTAGGCTTCGCCGTAGAGCCGGGCCGCTTCCGCATCCGCCTGGCCCCGGATTTCCGTGGCCTTGCGCTGGGCCTCAGAGGTGATCTCCCGCAGCTCGCGCGCCATCTTGCCGACTATTTCCTGATAGCTGCCCTTGCCGAGCGAGCGTTTCTCCTCCGCGATCCGCTTGCGCTCGGAGATCATCCGCTCATAGACCCGCTTGCGCACCGAGTCAATGTAGTTGACCCGCTTGAACATCACGTCAATCAGCTCGATGCCGTATTTGAGCGCGTCCTTGGAGGCCTGATCCAGCACCATCTGGCTGATTTTGTCGCGGCCCTTGCTCGGCGGCTTGGTCAGGTCGCTGGCTGAGGAGGTTTCGACCACGTATTCAGGGTTCCAGTCCGAGGAGCGGATGATCTCGATCAGGTCATTTTTGTTGACCATGTCCCGCACCGCGCCGTTGATGATGTCGTTGAGCAGAGTCTGGGCGCGCTCCTCGCTGCCCGCCGCCTGGAGGAAATGGAGAGCGTCTTTGATCCGCCAGCGGGCGGTGGTGTCCATGTAAATGAAGGTCTTGTCATTGGTCGGTATCTCGTTCGGATAGCCGTCCCAGATCAGGATGCGCTTCTCGAACATCCGCACCCGGTGGAGAAAGGGCATCTTCATCTTCAGTCCGGCATCGGTGACCGGCTCACCCACCGGCGCGCCGAACTGGGTGATCACCGCCTGTTTGCCTTCCGGCAGGATGTAGAAGCCGTCCACCATCATAAGCAGGAGCAGGCCGGCCAGCAGCAGGTAGAGACCGTTGAGCATTTGTTGTTTCGGCATGATCTGGTTCATCTCGTCACAGCCTCCTGCTGCGGCAGGTTGTTGAGGGAAGGAGAGGCAGACGGAGGAGGAGGAGCGGCGGTGCTGTTCAAATTGAGGAGAGGCAGCGCAGGCTGCGCGCCGCCGTCCATGATATAGAGCTGCCGCACCTGCGGCAGCACGCTCTGCATGGTCTCCAGATACATGCGCTGGCGCGTGACCTCCTTGGACTTCTCGTATTCAGCGGCGATGGCCTTGAAGCGGGCGGTCTCGCCCTTCGCGTCATTGATCCGCTGCGCCGCATAGCCGCGCGCCTCCTCAATCATTTTGTTGGCTGTGCCTTTGGCTTCAGGGATCACCTTGTTGTACTCCTGCTCCGCCTCGTTGATCAGCCGCTTCATGTCCTGATCCGCCGCATTGACATCATTGAAGGCAGGCTTGACCTCATCGGTCGGGGTGACATCCAAGAGCTGGAGAGTGACGATGTCCACGCCAGTCTCCAGCTTGTTGAGGTCGCGCTGCAATTCCTGACGGCCCATGTCGGCCAGCGTGATGCGGTTGCCCAGCACATAGTCGAAGTCCATGTTGCCGACGATGCGCCTGATCACGGTCTCCGAGTTGTCGCGCACAGCTTGGGCCACGTCGCTGACCTTGAAGAGGAACTGATAGGGGTCTTTAATCTTGTACTGGACGATCCACGCCACATTGATCACGTTCTTATCGCCGGTGAGCATCAGAGACTCGCTCTGGTCGCTGTTTGCGCTGGCTGTTTTCTGCAAGCCGAACTCCTCTTTGCGCACGGTCTCGACATCCACCCTCATCATGTCTTCCATGTAGGGAATCTTGAGGTTGAGGCCTGGCCCGGCGGTGCGGCTGTATTTGCCGAAGCGGAGGACGATGCCCTGCTCGCCTGGCTCAATGGTGTAGAAGCAGGCGAAGACCCCGCGCAGCAGCACCAGCGCGGCGATGGCCAAGGCAATCTTGCTTGCCCCGGCGGCCAGACCGCCGCTTTCGCCCCCGCCCTCCGGGACAGGCTCTTTCTCCTTCGGCTCCTTCCCGCTCCGCTCTTCAAAGAAATCACGGACTTTCTGGATCAGATCGGCGAGAAACTCTTCGGGATCAGTCGGTTTCTTTTTTTTCCCCCAAGGGGGAGGCGTGTTCATGGGCATGGTGTGCCTTTGCTTGAGTTGTGAGATTGACGTATGAGAAGTTATTTAAAACCGGAACGGGCGGTCTTACAAGTATTTTCGGAAGGCAAGCAGCCAGCAGAAGGCGATCAGGAGCAGCGCGGCGGCGAAAAGGGCAGCTTGCAGGCGGCTGCGCTCGCCCTGCTGATCCCAGCCCGCTGTCCGCAGGACAAGGCCGCCAGCCAGTCCGCAGAACAGGCCGAAGAGATGCGCGCCCAAGTCGGTCTGCTCTGCGCCGCCTTCGCCGCCGGTGCCGAGCATGGCCAGCAGTCCGGCACCGGCTCCCAGCGGCAGGATGAGCTGGCGGAGCAGAGAGCCGCCGCCGAGGAGCTGCCGCCCGCAGAATATGCCTATGGCGGCGAAGACGGCGGTGGAGAAGCCCACTGAGTAATGGGGTTCGGCGCGGAGGACGATGTTGAGCAGGTTGCCGCAGAGGGCGGTCAGCACGAGGGTAAGCCAAGCTGTGCCGAAGCCGACGGTCCGGCAGAGAAGCTGGACCATTGCTCCGCCGATCAGGCAGTTGCCGACCAAATGCCCTTGGTCAGCGTGCAGGGTGAGGGCAGTGACTAAACGCGACCATTCTCCTTGCTCCAGAATGGCTTGGCTGCTCACCGCTCCAGCCCGGAACCAGAGACCGCCCGCCTGCCACGGCCCTGTGACGGCATGAATGAAAATCAGACCGCCGAGCATGAGCAGGGTGGGCCAAGTGCTGGTGCGGACAAAAGGCGGCGCAGGCTGCTCCGGCGGCGGCCAGTCGCGGTTCTCCTCGCGGTAGGCCCGAAGCTCGGCCAAGGCCAGCGCACTTCGCTCACGGCGGACTAAAATCGCCCCGTGCCGCCGCTCCACTTGATGTTCAATGCCTGCTGCGCTCAAGACCAGCGAATAATCGCGCAGATCAGCCGGAGCGGCCTTGGCGGCCAGCGTCCACGGCTCTTCGGGTTCAGCTTCAGCTGCCGCTGCTGTGCTGGCTGTAATGTGAGTAATAGGAGTAATAACCGTAATATCCTCTGTCGCCGTGCTTCTTTTTCAGCCGGTTGAGAACAATGCCGAGCAGGCAGGCGCGGCTGTCGCGCAGCCGTTTGATGCCGCTGTCCAGCATCTCGTAAGTGGTGCTGCCCGCCTTGACTACCAGCACAGCTCCGTCCGCCAAGGGGCCAAGAGCGAGGCTGTCCGTGACCTGCTGCACCGGCGGCGAATCCAAGAGGATGAAATCAAACTGCTCCCGCTTTTCCTGCAGCAGCTGCGTCATTCTCGCCGAGCTGAGCAGCTCCGCCGGATTGGGCGGCGGCGGTCCGGCAGGCAGCAATGCCACCGGATTTTCCGGCTGCTGCCGGATCAGCTGCTGCTGCGGATCAAGGTTGCCGGACAGATAGCTGCTGAGGCCGTAGCTGTTCGGCTCGCCGAACAAGGCGTGCTGACGGGGACGGCGCATGTCGCAGTCGATGATCAGCACTTTCTTCTCGTTCTGGGCCAAAATATGGGCCAAGTTTTTTGTGGTCGTGGTCTTGCCTTCCTGCTGGGCCATGCTGGTGATCAGAATGACCTTGGGCGGCCGCTCCGGGGTGGAGAGCAGCAGACCGGAACGGATGAGCCGGTAGCTCTCCGCCATGGGTGAGAGAGGATTCTCGCGGACAAAGGTGGCTATGTCGCGTTTTCTCCCGCGCAGCTCCTCCACTGTGCCGAGCACAGTCAGGCTGTAGCGCTCCTCAACACCTTGAGCCGAGTTGGCGGTGTTGTCAAGGTACTCAAGGAAAAAAACTAAGCCGAGGCCGCAGGCCAGCCCGCCAATCAGTCCGGCCAGCAAGCCGCGCTTTTTGTTCGGCTTGGAGGGGACAGAAGGCAGCTCCGCCTTTTGAATCGCCCATATTTTCACATCCATCGACTGGGCAGTGACATCGGTTTTTTTGATGCTGGAGGAAAGCGCGTCAAAGACTGTGCGGTTCATCTCCTTGTCCCGGCTGAGAATGCTGTACTGAACAAAACGCTCGTTCATCTCCAGCAGCTCGGCCTTGGTCGCGTTCATCATCTCGCTGATGTCCCGCACTTTGGCCTTGGCCAGCTCGTAGGAGCTGCGGACTGAGGCGGCGATGCGGTCAGCCTCGGCTCGCAGCGCGGCCCGCAGCGTATGCTGCTCCTCCATCGCCTGCTGCATCACCGGATGTTTCTCGCCGTATTTCCGTGACAGTTCTCGGACATTCTGCTCCGCTGCCAGCAGCTGGGCGCGGAGGCTCTGCAGGACGCTGTTCCCGGCAAAGACGGGAATAGCCTCCAGCGCACTGTAATTTTTGCCCGCCCGCTCGATCTGCTGATACATGGCCTCATGCTCCTTCTCCTTGGTCTGAGCCTCGGCCAGCTCCTTGCTCAGGCCGGAAAGCCGCTCCGGCAGGACAACCAGCCGGTTTTCGACTGTGACAATGTCATGCTTGCGCATGTACTCCTGCAAAGCCTTTTCCGATGCCTCCAGTTTCCGCTGCTCCTCTGCGGCCTTGGCGGTCATCCACTGCACGGTGTGCCGGGCCGTGCTGCTTTTGATGTCCAAGGTCTCGTCAATGTAGGCCTGCACCGCCGCGTTGGCGACCATCTGGGCTATCGCCGGATTCTTGTGGCTGTAGGACAGGCTCACGATTTTGGTTTCACGCACCGGCTCAACCTTGATCGCCGCCTGAATCAGGACGGCGATCCGCTCCGCCTCCTGTTCTTGGCTGCTCTTGCCAGGCGCAGGGGCAAGAATGTCCGCATCTTTCGGCCCTATGTAAGGACGGAGCAGTGCTTCGGCGGAGTTCAGCGCGGCGGCGGACACATCACGGAGCAGAGCCGCAAGGCCGGGAGCAGCGGGCGCGGTTTGAAAATGCTGCCGATGCTTGCTGTCCAGCTCCAAGCTGCGCACCACTCGCAAGGCCACGTTGAAGCTGCGGAGCAACTCCAGCTGGGTGGCCTGAAAATCAGGATCCCAAAGCATGTAGCCGCTGAAACCCTCCATCCGGCTGACATCAGAGTTTTTCTCAATCAGCACCTTGGTGAAGGCGGTATAGACCGGCGTTTTAGAGAAAATAGAGAGGAGTGTGCTGAGGAAAACAATGCTGGCTGCGGTCAGGAGCAGTCCTTTGCGCTTGAGGATGACGCGCAGATGATCGCGCAGATGTTTTGTTTTTTCCTGCGGAGCATCCGCATGAAATTGTTCTTCAGGATGCATGGGCGCGAAGAGAGGGGAGAGGGAGAAGGCGGGAACTCAGAAAAAACTTTCTGGCACCTCGACAACATCGTCCGGCAGCACAGGCGTGTCGAGGTCAACACCCTTCAGCACCTGCTTTTTGCCGTCCGCCGACCGGTTGATTCTGACACGGGATTTGGCGGCGATGCCAGTGAAGCCGCCTGCCAAGGAAACCATCTTCAGCACCGTCGCTCCGTGAGCGCAGGGATACATGCCAGGACGGTTGACCTCGCCGGTGACATAGGCCACCGGCGCATCTTCGGCTTTTGCCGCCGCGACAGAAACGGTCTCGCCGCCCAGCAGCCGCAGATTGTCAGCTCCGCCGCCGTTTTCAATCAGCTTTTTGATATCCACATTGAGGATCTCCTGCCTGCCGTCCGCTCCAGCTCTGGTCACGGTCGCCGACGTGCCGACATCCTTGAGCAGCAGGCCGCCGGCTTTGGAGATCACCTCCAGCAGGGTGGCCGGGCCGCTCAGCTCCACCAATCCGGGATTCTTCACCGGCCCGAGGACGATCACCTTGAGGCTCTTGAATTCCTCAACATATATCTGCACCTGCGGTTTGACAAGATAGCCGTCAGCAAGCAGGGTTTCTACTTTTTTGGCAGCGGCGGAAGGTTTCAAGCCGCCGACCTGCACCGCGCCGATCAGAGGAAATTCAATCTGACCGCTTTCCGAAACTCTGGCTTTCGTTTTGAGATCCTCATGGCCGTAGACGGTGATCGTCAGCACGTCGCCGGAGCCGATTTGGTACGGCTCATCAGCCAAGACAGGCAGGCCAAGCAGAAGCAGCACTGCGCAGAGGAGCAGCACGGCAGCTTGCAGTTTCATTGCGTCACCTTGAGGCGCGCACACCGAGGCCGATGGTGCGGCTTTCGTAGTCCAGCTCGTCAAAGCTGGAATCTTTCTTGTCAAAACTGCCATAGAGGTTCAAGAACAGCCATTTGGTCAGGGCGTACTGAAGCTCCGGCTTCACATACCAGCGTTCGTCAAGCCGGTTCTCCCCCTCAAACTGCTCATATTCCGAATCCTCGTAGATGAAGTTGATGTCGCCCCGCAGGCGGTTGGAGAAGCGGTAGTCAAAGGCGATGCGTCCTGCGAACACAGATTTGTTCAAGGCTTGGAGGCTGTCTGTCTGCTCGATGTTGTACTTCGCGTTCAGCAGCAGGCTGCTTTTCCTCGTCATCTGCCAGATGCCTTGGATTTCAAAATCCATCCCTGCGTCCTTGTCGTCGCGGAAAAGGTTTGATGTCTGATCATAGTCCACATCCTCATAATCGTAGCGCACCTGCTGATAGCCTATCTTGGCCATGAGAGAGGTCTTGACTGTCGCCTGCCAGTTCATGCCGATGTTGAGATAGGTGTTGCCGTTGTCCGGCACCTTGTTCTCGTCATACGCGGCGAGGAGATAATGCCCGCCCAGAAAAAACTTGGTCTTCGGACTGTATTCGTAGCCCAGCGCGGCTTCAAAACCGTTGTCACTCCGGTTCATGAAGTCATTGACCGTATCTTCATAGAGGAGAAGGAAATTCTTGTAGCCGACTTTAGCCGAGAACTTGTCGGAAAACTGCCAGTCCGCGCCCAGCCCGAACAGGTTGGAATCATAGACCCGGTTGTTTTCGGCTGTGGCTTCGGTGATGTTGAAGATGTCTTGGCTGAGGCTGTATTTGTCTAAAACCCGCAGAGTCAGTCTGCTGCCGGGCTGGTACTGAATCAGCCCCTCGAAGCCGCTCTCCGTGTGGTTCAGCTCGGAGTTGGCCGAATAGTTCATGAAATCCAGTCTCCCGCCCAGATAGACCTGATACTTGTTGAACACATCGTACTCGGTCAGCGAATACTGCGTGCCGCCGGTGGCTGTGTTGTCCAAGGCGAGCTGCAAAGGCCGCCGCGAGCGGCGCGGCCAAGTGAACCAGACCGCAGGTGAAATGCGGGTGAGAAAGTTGTCCACCTTCTCGGTGCGGTGATTGTACAGGTTGTCCGTCCATTCGCCGTTCAGGCTGAGGGCGGCATGACCATAGCTGTTGCGGAAACCAAAAACATGGCCTTTTTCCTCCAGCTCGTCCTCATCCTTGCTCTTTTTCTTTTCCTTCTTTTCCTTGCTGGTGTCGCTGCCGGAAGCGGCCTTCGTCGGCTCGTTTTTTGTCTCCTTTGTCTCCTCGGCCATGTCTGCCGTCGCCTTCTTCTCTTCACCGGAAGCCGCGCCTGCGCACAAAGCGAAGGTCAGCAGCAAAAACAACGAAACCTTCTTCATATGAATGAGGTTGCCTGCAAAGTTGAGTTATTGAATATGGCTGGGAGTTGACGGGCTGGCGTACTGCTTGGGCGCAGCGGCACCTGAATCGTTGGGGAAGAACACATCGCGGTCGTTGAGGGCCAAGCGGGAGCCGCATTCAGCGATGCTCTCTTCCAAGGCGGTGCTGACCTCCTCGATGGTGATGCCGAGCTTGTCCGCCGCCTCCCGCACTTCTGTCCTCTCAACCCCGGCGCAGTACAAGGCCTTCAAGGAAAGCCGGGTGTCAAATTTCTCGCTGTTGCTGACAATGAAGGTCAGGATCTCGTGCGGGCTGACCTCGTTGATCAGCGCGTTCTCCACCGCCCGGTCAAGGCCGAGCTTGTCAAAATCTTTGGCGAAATCGTCAGTCCACGCCGCAGCGGCAGAGGTGGCGGCCATTGTCAGCAGGAAGGCGGCGGCAAATATTTTTTTCATTTTTTTTCTCCAGAGCATCTGCTTGTGCGAGCGAGAATCATTCTCTGTCAAATTATATCAGCTCCGCTGAAAAAAACATCACCCAAATGACACCAGCACCGAACTCCGCTCCGGCGCGAACTGCCTGCATTTGACCCCGGCTTTCTCAAACATGATTTTTGCCGCCTTGACGGAATCAGTGTTGCTGTACTTGTCGGACAGATAGATGATCTCGCGGATGCCGGATTGAATAATCACCTTGCCGCACTCGTTGCAGGGGAAGAGGGCCACGTAGATGCGGCAGTCGTGCAAGTCGCGGCTGGTCGAGTTCAGCACCGCGTTCAGCTCGGCATGGCAGACGTAGGGATATTTGGTGTCCAAGTAGCTGCCTTCGCGGCTCCACGGCAGGTCATCGTCCGAGCAGCCCCAGGGAAAGCCGTTGTAGCCCACGCCGATGATCTTGTTGGCCGCGCTGGCCACGCAGGCCCCGACTTGGGTGTTCGGATCCTTGGAGCGCAGCCCGGAAAGGAGGGCCACAGCCATGAAATACTCATCCCAAGAAAGATAATCTGTGCGTTTTTCGGTCATCGTGCTGCGCCCTGCCTTGTGTTGTCGGCTGCCGTCACCTCCATGCAGCCCTGCATCGTCTCGTTGTCAACTTGCAGCAGGCCGTTGTCAGTCCGCATCGCCTTGCTGCAAGCCTGCAACGGCTCAATGTCAAGCAGCAATGCCGCATTGCAGACCTGCAACGCCTCGTTGTCAGCTTGCATCGCCGCATTGCAAGTCAGCAGAGGGTCACTGCAAGCCTGCAATGCCTCGTTGTCAGTCCGCAATGCCTCGCTGCAAGCCTGCAACGGCTCAATGTCAAGCAGCATTGCCGCATTGCAGACCTGCAACGCCTCGTTGTCAGCTTGCATCGCCGCATTGCAAGTCAGCATCAGGCCGCTGTCAGCCTGTGCCGCCTTGATGCCAGCTGGCATCAAGGCTCATTGACTTTGCTGGCAGCCTTGAACTGCTTCCGCCGGACGCGCCAGTCATCCGCGCCGGTGACTTGACGGACAAAACGGCTGATGGCCAGAAAATAGTGTTTGCCGCCGACCGCAATCAGCGAGTTATGATCCGCGCCAGGCACAACTTGCAGCTCCTTGTTCCGCGCCCCGCTTTCGGCGTGGAGCTTTTCCGCCTGCCAGAGGGGAATCAGCGTGTCGCGCTGGCCATGAAGGAGGAAGGTGGGCTTGGTCACTCTGCTGATTTTGCCCGCGTTGTTGAAGGTCTGCTCCTCGGTGACAGTCACATCCTTGAGCATGTCGCCCAAGCCCAGCGTCTCCGCCAGCGGCAGTGTCAGAGCGAATCCGCTTTCGATGATCAGGCCGCTGATTTCCGCATTATGCGAGGAGGCCAGTTCAATCGCCGCAGCCGAGCCAAGCGAGCGGCCCATCAGAAAGAGCGCGGGGCCGTAGCCGTTTGTTTGCAGATATTGTTTCAGCTGGTCATGCAGCACGTGGCTGTCCGCAAGCAGATTGGCGTAGGACGGACTGCCGCCGCTCCAGCCGTAGCCGCGATAATCCACGACCAGGAAATTCAGCCCGGCCTCCATGTACAGCGGGCCGATGTCGTCGTAATCGGCGACTATCTCGCCGTTGCCGTGAAAGAACAGAATGGTCGGCGCGGCCTTGTCCGCTGTGAACAGACGGCAGCCAATCGTGATGCCCGGAGCAACTTCGATGTCAATATCCGCCGCGCCGGGCGGCAGAACGGTGCGGGCCGCAGCGCGGGGCCGGAAAAGGACGCGCTGCACTTCAGGACGGTTCATAATCTCTTGTGCGGTTGGTGCGGGCCGCTCCGGGCCGGTGCAGCTCCAGAGCAGAAGAATTGGCAGCAGAAAGCGCAGCAGCTGCATCAGCGTTTCCGCCCTTTTTTGCAGATGCCCGGCAGGTTGGTCACTTCAGCGGACAGCTCCTCGATGGATTTGCCCTCGGTGTGCACAATCTGAATGCCGTGCTGCATGTAGAGCTGCTCGGCCCGCTGGAGTTCCGCCCGGCAGGTGGTGATGGCGGCGTATTTGCTGCCCCGGTAGCGCTCCTCGCGGATGCGGTGGAGAAACTGCGGCGTGACAGTCAAGCCGACGGCGCGGGTCCGGTTGCGGATGATGTCCGCAGGCAGCTCATAGGCATCGAGATGATCGGCGGTCAGCGGGAAATTCGCCGCCTTCAGGCTCATGTGCGTGGCGATATAGACGCTGACCGGAGTCTTGCCGGTGCGCGACACGCCGATCAGGATAATGTCGGCCTGATCGTAGCCTTCTGTTCTTTTGCCGTCGTCATGCTCCAGCGTGTAGCGGATGGCCTCCACCCGTTTCTCGGTCTTGGCATCGTCGCGGTTGCGGTAATAGCCGGGCTGATGCAGGGCCTTGGCCTCCAGAATGTGCTCCAGCTTGCTGAGAAAGCCGCCGTAGAGGTCAATCAGCTCCACTTCGGCGATGTCAAAGATTTGGCGCACTTCCTCTTCCATGATCGTGCAGAAGATCAAAGGCTGAAGGCCGCCGGACTGCTTCAGTATCCGGGCCAGCGCCAGCTCTGCGTCGCGCCTTTCACGGACAAAGGGAATCTTCTCTTCATTGAAGCCGATCTCCGGGAACTGGCAGAGCATGGACTTGCCCATCTCCTCAGCCAGCAAGGCGGTGGAATCGGAGATATAATAGACATCTTTGGAATTCCACATGGCGTTCAGGTCCTTTTATGGCAGAACAGGCAGCGGTAGGTTGGCGGATGCTTTTCCGGCAGCGGCATTTTTCCTGATCCTTGGCCGTGGCACGCGCCGCAGTGCTTCTCCGCCTCTTTTTTGTCCATCTCAAGATACTGCTTATGCTTTGCGTCATGCGGCAGATGGGCGGTGGTCTCCGGCGGTGCTTTCAGCAAAACAACGAGAATGCTGCCGCAGACCGCGATGAAGAGCAGGTTGTAGACGAGGAGATTTTTTTTCTTCTTTTCTTCCGGCATGAGCGTTCACTTTGCTTGCGGAGCTGGAGCCATCTCCAAAGCGTGGAAGCTGATCAGCCTGCTGCGCAGCAGCAGCAGCAGCAGCTCCATCAGCGCAAAGGAGCAGAAGGGATGCCGGGCGGAGATGTCTATCACCCGGCGGTGCCGCGCCTGCCTGCGGATCACAGCGGCCAGCTCGCGCTCGTCGCTGTTCGGGTTGAGGATGCGGCGGGCGACGGTCTCGCCGGAGACAACAGCCGGATAAATGCCTTCACCGGTCAGGCCGGAAGCCAGGCCGGCCGCGTCGCCTGCCAGCCAGACCGGGCCGAAGGAATAGCCTCGGTAGTCGTAATTGATCAGCGCGGCTTGGCAGGCCAGCTCGTCCAGCTGAAAGCCGCGTCCTGCCGCCCACCTGAGGAGATTGCGCTTCAGCCGGCCAGCGGACATGTCCGACTGCGGACTGTAGGCACCGACAGAGACGCTGTTTTTATGCGGAAATATCCAAGCGTAGCCGCAGCCAAAGGCGCGTGCGCTGAGATGCCATTCCATGCGCTCATAAACTTGCCGCACTTGGAAATTGATGCCTGTGCCGCGCTCCTCAGCCGGGAGGCCAAGGCTGCGCCGCACCAGCGAATTAGCCCCATCCGCGCCCACCAAATGCGAGCAGGCGAAGGTCTTGCTCGCGCCGCCGCTGAGAGCAGTCACCCGCAGGCCGTCAATCGCTGTCACCTTGCTGTCAGTGATGATCTCGGCTCCGGCCTGCGCCGCCTGCCTGGCCATCCATTGCCCCAGCGTCCGGCGGCTGATGGTGGCGATGATCGGTTCCGGCTCGCGCACCACGGTGTTCTGGCAGGAAGTGAAGATGTGCTGCTCGCTGAAGCAGCCTTCGATCAGCTCCTCCGGCACCAGCCGGAGCAGGCCGTCCCATGTGATGCCGCCAGCGCAAACCTTGGGGCCGATCTCCTGCCGCCGCTCCAGAACCAGCGTCTTGCGGCCCTGCTCGGCCAAGACTTTGGCGCAGGCCAATCCTGCTGGCCCGGCTCCAACAATGAGGATGTCTGTGCTGACAGAGGACATGAACTAACAGAACAAGGGTTGCAGGAACACCGCAGGGGCGGCACGGGCGCAATCGCCCCCATGCTTTTTACCAGCAAGAGAGGATTTCCGCAACAGAAGGGCGGAAAAATACAGCAGGAGGCTGGCGCGGCGGATTTTCCCAAAAAAAGACTTGTGCGATTTTTTTTTTTCGGCTAAATAGTACGTCCACTGCACCTGTAGCTCATCTGGATAGAGCATCGGACTACGAATCCGGTGGTGGCAGGTTCGAATCCTGCCAGGTGCGCCAAAGAAAATTCAGGGAGTTGCTGCTGAACAGCAGCAGCTCCCTTTTTTCTTTCCTCTCATTCCCTTCCCCATCCTGCCCCAGCTTTTTTGCTCATGAATGTAAAATGCCCCTGCTGCGGGACTGATCTGGCTTCATTTTAACGACGCAGCAAGGAGAGCCGCAGCAGGCTGCTCTGGCCATTTTTCCTGTCATTTCGCGCAACGCGGGAAATCCCGCGAGGCAGACAGACAGGAGCTTCCTTGCTTTTCTCGGAACAGCAGCAATTCTGGAGGCTTGCCTGAAAGACAGGTGCCGCATCTCAAATCTGGGATGGCTCATCTGAAAGATAGATGCCGCACTCCAAGTTTGGGATGCCTTGCCTGAAAGACAGGTGCCGCATCCCAAATCTGGGATGGCTCATCTGAAAGATAGATACCACACTCCAAGTTTGGGATGCCTTGCCTGAAAGACAGATGCCGCATCCCAAATCTGGGATGGCTCATCTGAAAGATAGATGCCGCACTCCAAGTTTGGGATGCCTTGCCTGAAAGACAGGTGCTGCATCCTAACTCTGGGATAGCTCATCTGAAAGATAGATGCCGCATCCCAAGTTTGGAATGCCTTGAAAATAATATGCGCGAGGCGCAGGAAATACAGGCGGCTGGGCTGAAATATAGACAGCTGGGCTGTCCGACAGATGCCGCGCCTTCAGAGCCAAAGCGGGAAAATCTCAAAAGGCTGCCAAACAGGAGCTTCCCCGCTGCGCCCGGAATGACAGTGCGCAGTCATGCAGATGCTCCGGCTCTGCTGCGACTTCTCTGCCAAGGCCTTGGATTGGCTCTCTGTAATCGAGCCGGAAAGGGGCCATAATTCTTCGTGAAAGAAGGCGGCAGATCAGTTGGAGCCGTAGCTGTGGAGTCCTGCCAAAAGGAAATTCACTCCAAAATAAGTGAAGAAGACCGAGATGAAGCCAAGCACTGCCAGCCAAGCGATGCGGGTGCCGCTCCAGCCGCGTGTGAAGCGGGCGTGCAGGCTCAGGGCGTAGACAAACCAGGTGATGATGGACCACGTTTCTTTCGGATCCCAGCTCCAATAGGTGCCCCAAGCTTCGTTCGCCCAGACCGCGCCGGTGATGATGCCCGCGCTCAGCCACATGAAGCCGAAGATGATGGTCTTGTGGATGAGGTCGTCCAGCACGCGCAGCTCTGGCAGACTGCCGGTCAGCGTCGCGGCGGGAAGCTGGCGGTTCTGGGCGAACTGCTTGAGCAGATACATGATGCCCACGCCGGCGGCCACAGCGAAGGCTCCGTAGCCGATAAAGCAGGTGATGACGTGCGCGATTAGCCAATTGGACTGAAGGGCAGGCACCAGCGGGCTGATCTCCTTGCTGATGTCCTTGTCAACTGCGGCGTAAGCCAAGGCGATGAAGGGGAAGGGCATGGCGAAGGCCCCAATCACCGGCAGCTTGAACTTGATCTCTAGGAGGACATAGAAAATGGCCGCGCACCAGGCGAAGAAGAGCAGCGACTCGTACATGTTGGTCAGCGGCGCATGGCCGATGCCGAGCTTGTAGGATTCGTGCCAGCGCAGGCCAAGACCGGCGGTTTGAAGGACTATGCCAAGAACAGCCAGCGCAAGGCCAATCTGGCCAGCTCTGCGCTGCCGGAAGACCAGCAGGCCGATGTAGAAAACTGAAGACAGCAGGTAGGCGATGGTTGTAATGCCAAAAAGCTGCGAGCTGTTCATGATGGTTAGTTGTTTTCCGCAGAATGGGTAGATTGGGTGCTGCTGCCAAAGCCCTCGGCCAAGGCAGCAAACGTCTTCTCAAAACCGAGGCTGTTCTTGTTGGCTTGACCTATGAACACCACCGCAGCCCCGCCGTCCTTCTCCTGCACCCAAGCCCAGACTTTGCGGTGCGACATGAAAAAGGCGACGTACAGACCAAGCAGCATCAGAGCGCAGCCGCTGTAGACCCACCAGACACCCGGATCTTTGGAAACTTGGAGTCCTGTGGCGTAATGAGGGCCGATTCTCAGCTCATATTTTGCGCTGGGACGCTCGACAATCACCGGCCTGCCGTAGCTCAGCGCGAACATGGAGGGCGGTCCCTGCGAGTCCATCAGCCAAATCTGCATCTCAGTGGTCATGCCTTCGCCGGAGGGTGAAGGCACGCTCTGCGCGTCTTTGATGCGCACCATGCCTTGGCCGCCGCTCTCATCTTGCCAGCTGTGTGTTTTGTCCCATTGCTGCGGATCGACCGAAAAGACAAACTTCTTGCCGGTTTTCATGTTGGTCAAATGAATAATCGGCTTTTTCATGTCATTATAGCTGGATTGATAAAACGTCACACCTTTGTAGATCAGCGGTTTGTTGACCTCAATTGTTGTGGACAGCATTTCTTTGCCGTTCTCGCTGATCGTCAGGCCAGAGATATAATCTTTCGGCATTCCGTTGTCATAAAAATGGATGTCGAAAAAGTCGCAGCGCACAGCGAAACCGAGGGGGATTTCACTCTCGTCGTCAAAAGAAAAAATACGGCTGGTTTCACGCAGCTCCGGCAGGAGCACGCTGCCTTTGAAGGCGAACTGCGGATTTTGAAGCAGTTTCTTCGCCACGGTCGGCGAACCGATGACCGCGCCGAGCAGGATGATCAGGATCGAGATGTGGACGACATAGACACCGTAACGGGTCCATGCGCCTTTCTGGGCAAAAAGCAGGATGCCAGCCTCTTTAGGGCGCGAAGCGGTTTTCCAGCCGTTGTTGGCCAGCCACGCCGCCGCTTTGTCAGCAGCTAAGGCCGCAGGCCCGGCAGCCTGAACGTTCCGCTGCATTTTCATTTTCAGGAGCTGCTCCGGCTCGGTCTCCAAGTTGTCCTTGTGCGCCAGGCGGATCACGCCGGGCAGCCGGTCCAAGCTGCACACCGTCAGATTCAGACTGAACGCGCCCAGCAAGAAAAGGAACCAAACGGAGCTGTACATGTCGTCCAGATCCAGTGCCTGTATCATTGCCGCGCCGGATTTCCCCCAAGCCTCAGTGTAATGCTCAGGCGGCTGGTTCTGCTGGATGACCGTGCCGATGATGGAGGTGGAGGCAAGCAGGCCGATCAGCACTAGAGCGAGCTGGACTGAAGCGAGGAATGCCCAGACCGGATTTTTTACTTTTGCAGCCATGAATTGAACGGCGTTTTGGGAAAATGAAATGAGAAGACGGAAACAAACAGGAAAGCGGAGGCTCGGACTATTCAAGCATGGGCCGGAAAATCTGTCAAAGATTTTTTTCCGGCCCATGCCGGGCAGAAGAACAGCGGTCAGAACAGACCGTCCGCCGCGTCGTCCGCAGGATCGTTGTCCGGCTCGTCTGCCGGAAAGATGTCCGGGGTGAATATCTCTTCGCTGGCGCGTGAGCCTTTATTTTTCAGCTCCGGCATGACATGCTCCCTGATCTGTTCAATTTCGCGCGGCAGGAGACTGTCTTCACGGCAGGCAGGGCATTCTTTGACGTGACTGTCTACAAACTGCATCATGCGGCCCGGAGCCATAGTTTCCTGCCTGACGTGTGTGTACCACTCTTTCACCAGACGGAGCAGCTGTTTGCATTGCATGGAAGAGGGATTTTTGGCAAAGGTTAAAGGAGATAAAAAGAGGATGAGTGAAAAAACGAATTAAATCATCGTGATAAAAAAATAATACTCCGCAGGGGAGAGCCGCTGAATTATTTGATATTTTAATTATAAAAAAAGTTGTATTTCAGGTCAATATTTATTACAACCTGCAAACAAGTTGCCTGCGCTGGAACAAGACAGCCATGGCGTGGACGCGAAGCCTCAGGATGCAGCAACATCCGGCCTTCCTCCGAACTTTTCCGCATTCTTGAAAAAAGCATTGACAAGCAGAATTCAGGCTGGGTACCTTACACAGAAACGCTCTGCAACCGCGCAGGAAAACAAGGGGGAGCAGCAATTTAATTTTTTTTTAAAAAAAGGAGAATAAAGTGAACAGCAACGGAAAACAGCTCGCCATCGGGATGGTCGCCTGCTTCCTGCTTCTGCTGGCCGATTCTGCGGGAGCGCAGTCGACAGGAGGACAAATGCAGGGGACAAGTGGAATGCCGGACGTAAGCGGCATCCAGCAGCAGATGCAGGCGCAAATGATGCAGCAAATGGCGCAGCAGATGCAAGCAGCTTCGCCGGCGGCTCAGATGGCTCGGCAGCCTTCCCAGCCCTCCGCAGGGCAGCAGATGCAGGGGACAAGTGGAATGCCGGACGTAAGCGGCATCCAGCAGCAGATGCAGGCGCAAATGATGCAGCAAATGGCGCAGCAGATGCAAGCAGCTTCGCCGGCGGCTCAGATGGCTCGGCAGCCTTCCCAGCCCTCCGCAGGGCAGCAGATGCAGGGGACAAGTGGAATGCCGGACGTAAGCGGCATCCAGCAGCAGATGCAGGCGCAAATGATGCAGCAAATGGCGCAGCAGATGCAAGCAGCTTCGCCGGCGGCTCAGATGCAGCAGACTCCAAGCCAGCAGGTTTCTCCGTCTTCAGCTGGGATGATTCCGGACGCAGGTGGCATTCAGCAGCAGATGCGGGGGCAGGTGGCTCCGCAAATGATGCAGCAGACGGCCCGGCAGATGCAGGCGGCCTCGCCTGCGGTTCAGATCATGCAGCAGACTCCAAGCCAGCAGGTTTCTCCGTCTTCAGCTGGGATGATTCCGGACGCAGGCGGCATCCAGCAGCAGATGCGGGGGCAGATGGCACCGCAGGTGATGCAGCAGACAGCCCGGCAGATGCAGGCGGCCTCGCCTGCGGTTCAGATCATGCAGGGCGACGCGGGCGGTGCGCAGCGGTAATCCCTGCAACAGCGAGGGATCGATCGATTGCCAGGCGCAGCGGGCAGCCCAGCCCTCTGCCAAAATGACGGCAGGAATCACCCCGGTCTGATCATCAAATAAGTGCGATGAGAATATCAAGCAGACGGTCTGCAGCCTGAGCCGTACCAGAGGGGGCGCACAGAGCGTCCCCCTTTTTCTTTCCTTTTGACACGGAAGATCATGCGCATTCAGCCTGTCATTTTAGCCGGCGGCACCGGCACCCGGCTTTGGCCGCTCTCTCGCGAGCTGTATCCCAAGCAGCTCCTTTGTCTGACCGGGGAGCAGACACTGCTGCAAACTACCCTGACGAGGATCAGTCTGCTGCCGGGCCTGCTGCCGCCGCTCATCGTGGTTGGCGAGGAGCACCGCTTTCTGACTAAAAACCAGGTTGATGAGCTGATGCTCTTCCCAGACTGCCGCCTGCTGCTGGAGCCGCTGGGCAAGGACACCGCCCCGGCGGTCTGCGGCGCAGCCATCTTCGCCCGCCAGCAGGCGCAGGAAAACCTCCTCCTGCTTGTGCTGCCTGCGGATCATCTCATTGCCCGGCCCGACGACTTTGTCCGCGCCGTGGCCAAGGCCCAAGAGCAGGCGGAGCAGGGCTGGCTGACCACCTTCGGCATTGTTCCCGACCGCCCGGAAACCGGCTACGGCTACATCCGCCGGGCAGCGGACGGCAAAGTGGAGTCTTTTGTCGAGAAGCCCGATTTAGTCACAGCGCAGCGGTATCTTGCTGAAGGCGGCTGGCTCTGGAACAGCGGCATGTTCGCCTTTCCAGCGGACAAGCTGCTGGCCGAGTTCCGCCTCCACGCCCCGGAGATATTGCGCTGCATGGAGATTGCTGTGGAGAAAGGCCGCAGCGACGGAGCCTTTTTCCGTTTTGACGAAGCGGCCATGCAGCAGTCGCCTGCCAAGTCGGTGGATTACGCCCTGATGGAGAAAACAGCCTGCGCGGCTGCGGTGGAGGCGGATTTCGGCTGGAGCGACATCGGTTCGTGGAGTTCGCTGCACGAAGTGGCGGCCAAAGACGGGCGGGGCAATGTGGTCAGCGGCGACGTGCTGCTGGAGGACGTGGAAAACTGCCTGATCCGCTCTGAGGACACGCTGGTGGCCGCCGTCGGCCTGCGAGACACGTTGGTGGTCGAGACAGCGGACGCAGTGCTGATCGCGCCTCTCAGCCGCTCGCAGGACATCAAAAAAATCGTCAACAAGCTGAAGGCGAAAGGCCGCCCGGAGTTCCGCAGCCACCGCACCGTGCACCGGCCTTGGGGCAGCTACACCACCTTGGAGCTGCATGACCGCTTTCAGATCAAGCGGATCACGGTCTCGCCCGGCGCACGGCTTTCCTCGCAGATGCACCATCATCGGCATGAACATTGGGTGGTGGTGCGCGGCACTGCCAAGGTGGAGAAGAGCGGGGAGCAGTTCCTCCTTCGCGAGGACGAATCCACATACATCCCGCTGGGCACCGTCCATCGCTTGGAGAATCCCGGCGTGATCCCGTTGGAGCTGATCGAAATTCAGATTGGCAGCTATCTCGGCGAGGACGATATCGTCCGCTTTGACGATGTGTATGGACGGAGAGCCTGAGAAAAAATTAGCCCGGCTTGGCGGCCAGCCGCCGCTGGAGCAGCTGTAAATCCTCCCAAGCCGCCCACCTCAGATCAAGCTGCTGGAGGAGCAGGCGGGGATGATAGGTGACCAGCACCTGCGCCTGTGAGGCCGCTGTCAGGCGGCAAGGATGAAGTTTACCGCGCAGCCGCAGCAGAGGGATTTTTTTGCCGGTCAGCAGCCAAGCGGCGGTTTCGCCCACTGCACAGAGCAGAGCGGGGCGCAGGCTCCTCAGCTCCTGCTCCAGCCAGAAGAGGCAGCCTTGGGCAGTTTTGTCTGAAGGAGGCAGAGCCTGCTGGACGCACTTCACGGTGTTAGTGACATAGACTGCATTCCGGTCAAGCTGGATTTTGGCCATCATTCGCCAAAACAGCTCGTCTTCTTCCCGGCTCCAAAGGACATCGGCGGCGGCAAGCGAAGCAAGGCGGCAGTCGCCGACCACCACCAGCTTCGGCCTTTCCGCGCCTAAGCCCGGCGCAGGATCCGCAGCAGCTGTACAGCGACGGCAGCCAGAAAGCTGCCGGGCGATTTCGCTCAGAGTAAGCACCGCCTGCTGCTGGGCGGCTGGCTCTGTCTTTTTTTCCACAGGAGCTGGCCGCCGTTCGGCCCGCAACGGCGGAGAGGCAGGTGTTGAGCACCGGCCTGCGGCAAAATGGCGCAGTTCCAGCGCAGCAGGATAACTGCTCAGGCCAAGGACGGCATGAGCGGCCAGCAAGTTGCGAGTCTGGCGGAGCAGATGGAGCAGGACGGCTGGATCAGTCATGGATCAGGGAGATTTTTCCTCCGGCGGCGGGGAGACATAATAAACCTCCTCGTTTTTTTTCAGCATTCCGTATTTCTCTCTGGCGATCTTCTCCAGATACCGCTCGTCATGCTGGAGCAGACGGATTTCCTCGTTGAGTTGGATAGTTGCCTGTAGCAGTGTTTCATTCTCCTTCTCTGCGGTCTCAGTCTGCTTGTTCACCTGCCGCAGTCTGTGCAAGCTGCATTTCGGCGCAACGGTGAGAAAAAGCAGGGCAAGTATGAATGCGGATAGCAGCAGCCGCGCCAACGCCCGTTTTTCCCGTCTGTTGAAACCCTGCCTCCGCTGCCGCACCATGCCTCCCGCCGCTGCTTTTTTGCAGACAAGCGAATAATTTTAGGGACTGCCTTTGAAGAAGCGGCTATATTCCGCTGCCGTCCTTTCCACTATACCATGTCCGCGCCGAAACTTGAACGCTGCATCGTCAGTGCCTGCCTGAGCGGCCTCTGCACCCGCTACGACGGGCGGAACAAGCCCGACCGCCGCTGCTTGAAAATGCTGAAGCAGTATTGCTGGCTGCCCGTCTGCCCGGAGCAGCTCGGCGGCCTGCCCACGCCCCGCATTCCGGCTGATCTGACCGGCAGCGGCGCGGAAGTTTTAGCGGGCCAAGCTGCGGTTGTCACCAAAGAGGGCCTAGATGTCACGCGGCAATTCATAACCGGGGCTGAAGCGGTTTTGCAGATTGCTCAGGCGCAGAATATCCGCTTGGCCCTGCTCAAGGCCCGCAGCCCTTCCTGCGGCCTGACACCGCAGCCGGGCGTGACCGCCGCCCTGCTGCTTGCGCACGGCATCGAGATCATGGAATTTTAGCCGCCTCCCGCTGTTCGTCAACGCGCAGTAGGCGGATGACAAGAATTCCGGCCTCATAGAGCAGATAGAGCGGACCGCCCATCAGGGCCATGTTGACCACGTCCGGCGTGGGAGTCAGCATGGCCGCCAGAATGGCGATGGCCAGCACGGCGTAGCGGCGGTTTTTCGCATAAAAACGATGGGGCAGTGCGCCGCTTTGGGCGGAGAAGACCATGAAGACCGGCAGCTCGAAAATCAGCCCGAAGGCCAGCACAAGCACGGTCACAAAATTGACAAAGCTGCCGATGGCAATGAAAGGCTTCAGGTGCTCGGACTGAAAGCCGAGCAGGAAGCTCGCGCCGTAGGGCAATGTGACGAAGACGCAAAACAGGCTGCCGAGATAGAAGAGCAGGCAGGTGGCGGCGGTGAACCAGAAGAGCTTGTTGCCGGTCACGCCAAAGGGCTTGCCCAGCGCCTTCCAGAGGATGTGCATGAAGAGCGGCATCAGGCAATAGACCGCGCCGAAAAAGGCGGCCTTGACATGGGCGAGAAAAGGTTCGGCCACTGAGAAGAAATACAGTTTTTCGTGCAGATGCGCCTGAAAGGCCCCTATCAGACCGGAGGAGAGGAAAAAAATCGCCGCTGTCAACCCGATCAGGCTGAATGCCGCAAAACGGAGCGATTTGCGCAGTTCCGCGAGAAAAGCAGTCAGGTTTTTGAGGTGTTCTTGCACGGAATGCCGGGCCGGTTAGATTGATTTTTTTACATAAGCCGCAATTTGTTGGCAGGCAGGGGCAAAAGATTTTTTGCCCCTACAGTTTCACGGACGTGTTCTTTGTAACAAACCCGCAGAGCAAAATCAATTGAATACCCATTGCGGAGCAGCTCCAGCCATGCTAAAAAAGCAGGCGGAGAATTGACCACACAGCCTGCTGCCACTTTCACCCTTTGCCATCATGCTTGAATTACGCTTTATTCGGGAAAATATCGCCTTAGTCCGGGAAAAATGCCTCCGCCGGGGCATGACGACAGAACTCATTGATTCTTTCCTTGCTGCTGATGCCCGGAGGCTGACTCTGCTGGCCGAGACTGAGCAGCTAAAAAATCAGCGCAACACCGTCTCGAAAGACATCGCCCAGCTGAAAAAGGCGGGTGATGAGGCCAAGGCCGAGCCGCTGATTGTAGAAATGCGCCACGTTTCCGACCGGATTGCGGAATTGGACCGGGTCTTGGCCGAGATCGAGACCGAGCTGGAAGGTGTGGTCATGTCCATTCCCAATCTCTGCGACGACTCCGTGTCAGTCGGCAAAGACGACAAGGACAATATCGAGGTGAAACGCTGGGGCGCGATTCCTGAATTTTCCTTCCAGCCCAAACCGCACTGGGAAATCGGCGAGCAGCTCGGCATCCTTGATTTCGAGACCGCAGCCAAGCTCTCCGGGGCGCGCTTCTGCCTGCTCAAGGGCTTCGCCTCGCGGCTGTCGCGTGCCCTGATTAATTTCTTCCTCGACCTGCACACCCAGAAGCACGGCTACACCGAATTCCTGCCGCCCTTCATGGTCACGGCGCAGACCATGACCGGCACCGGCCAGCTGCCTAAATTCAAGGAAGATCTGTTCAAGCTCGAAGGCCGCGACCTCTGGCTGATTCCGACCGCCGAGGTGCCGCTGACCAACATCCACGCCGACGCGACTCTGAGCGAGGCCGAGCTGCCGCTGAAATACACCGCCTACACGCCCTGCTTCCGCTCCGAGGCTGGTTCCTATGGCAAGGACACACGCGGCCTGATCCGCCAGCATCAGTTTGACAAGGTGGAGCTGGTGAAATTTGTCACGCCGGAGACCTCGGCGCAGGAACTGGAGTCCCTGCTTGCCGACGCGGAAGAAGTGCTGCAACTGCTGGAGCTGCCTTACCGGGTGGTTGCCCTTTGCTCCGGAGACCTTGGTTTCTCTTCGGCCAAAACCTATGACATTGAGGTTTGGCTGCCCGGCCAGAACACATACCGGGAAATTTCCTCCTGCTCCAACTTCCTCGATTTTCAAGCGCGGCGAGCAGGCATCCGCTACCGGCCTGAAGGCGAAAAGAAAAGCCGCCTTGTCCACACGCTGAATGGCTCCGGCTTGGCGGTTGGCCGCACCTTGGTGGCAATTTTGGAGAACTATCAGCAAGAAGATGGCACGGTGCGGCTGCCCAAGGTGCTGGAGCCGTATTTCAGCAGCCGCTTCTGAGGCGCACTTGACACCGTTCCTGCCGGGAGGTATCACTAAAGCAGCAAAAAAAATCTGCGTTACAGAACTTCTGCACGGGATGAACAATGAGGAGAGCGTTTTTCGCTGTCGTGTCGCTGATCCTTTTCGTCAGCAGCTTGACTGCGGCTTGGGCGGGCGAAAAAGAAGAGGATCTGCTCAAGGCGATGGAAGCCATTGTCCAGCAGTATAAGTCGGAAGGGGGAGGCCAGCAGCAGTCCATAGACGCGTTGCCCGCCCCAATAACTGACAAGCCGACTGCGGATCAGCAGAGCAGCCAGCTTCAACAGCAGCCTCTGCCTGCCGCTGCGGAACGGTTGCTGACGGTTGCTCCGGTTCTTGAGGTGTCACGGCCAGCAGAGCAGCCGCAGCAGATTCCGACAGAAGCCGCGCAGTCTACAGCAGCACTACAGAAGCAGCAGAATAAGAATATGCCGCAGGAAACGACTGCGGCATTCAACCCGAACAGCACAGCCCCGGTCGCTTCCGCGCCGGAAACTGCCAAGGATTCTTTTCAACTGGAACCATCTCCAGTCTGGCTTGCCAATGATGACATCATCAATGTGATTGAGCAGGCGGTGCGGCAGTACAGGGCCAATGATCTTGCCGGAGCGATTTCCAATCTTGATTACGCCGCCCAGCTCATCCGTCAGAAAAAGAGCGAGCGGATGAAGGCCCTGCTGCCAGTACCGCTGCCCGGCTGGCAGGCCAAACCAGCTTCAGCGAAATCCCTTGGCGCGGCGGTTTTCGGCGGCGGCTCAACAGTCAGCCGCGACTATTTCACCGCCAGCTCGGCGCTCTCCATGGAGATTGTCTCCGACTCTCCGGTGTTGCAGTCCATCATCATGATGCTCAACAACCCACTCTTCGCCGGAGCTTCAGGCGGCAATATCCAGACCATCAAGCAGCAGCGGGCGATGATTAAATACAATGCCTCTGATCGCAGCGGCGAAATCAATATTGTTGTGGCCGGTCGTTTCATTGTCACCATTAAAGGCCGCGCCGTTGATCAGGACACCATGCTCCGTTATGCTGAAGCGATGGATTTTGAAATGCTGGCAAAAAATTGACAGCAGTGTGCAACTATGCTGATGTGTCAGCTTGGATCTGAATTACTGGTCTTTCCGTATAACGATCTGATTCAAGATGTCTTGCAGCTTGCTTGCATAACCATGAAATAATACTCCTCTCCTGCCCGCTGGCAAAGAAGTTTAGGTTGGCAACAGAGGAGTTCTGCTCAGCAGAAGAGAAGTTTGGCTTGGCAACACTGCTTTCTTGTTGAGCAACAAAGGAGTTTTGTCGACTAAAATTCCTCTTCAAGTCGGCAAAACTCCTCTGCGGCTCAGCAGAACTCCTTTCCTGTCGAGTGCAACTCTTTTGTAAGTCGGCAGCACTCCTCTGTTGTCAAGCCAAACTGCTTTGTATAGCCAAACGCTGGGTGCCGATCAGAAAATCAATGCAATCCTATTCAGTTATTTTTGATCTAATATAACACATGCGGGGAGTCATGGGTTTTTGAAGATTTATAGATCACAACTTGGGTTAGAACTACAACAAAATACTACGTCTTAATCCAAGTTGCGACCTGCAAAACTTGGGTTGTCACTGCTTCTTGAGGGATTTCTCTGTTTTGAACTTTGGCAGGAATTGCAGCCAGGCGGAACGCCGCGTCATGCGCTGCGGAACCGCTTTGCTCCGGCTGAA
>NZ_JBLWEP010000003.1:26984-34549 GCF_048287355.1 Candidatus Electronema sp. TJ | reverse complement strand
GCATAAGGTTTATGCTCCTCCTTCCGCCCGGCATGCGCAAGAAACTTTTCCGTGAACAGCAGAGGGCACAACTTGGGTTACGTTTTATGGAAGGCTGCTCTTGTGAGAATAAATCTCATTCAGAAACGTCTCCCCTCCATTGACTTCTTTGCGCAGACCCCGTACCATACAAGTAAGCTACAAATCCTCCTTTGACCGTTCCCTCTGCCCGTTGCCGGGCAGGGGGATTTTTTTTAGGCTCAAGCGGAGTGGGTTAAAAATTGAAGTAGAGAAATTTACTCGGCGCGACCCGCAGCATTTGATAGAGGGCGCAGGAGAAAAGAAAGCCGGTGAGGACAGCCCAGCGCAGATTCGGGCGGAAGCGGAGGAGACGCTGCGCAGCGTTTTCCGGCGGTGCGTTTTGCAGCAGCCCGCCGATTCGACAAGAGTTGGGCAGCAGAAAGACGGCCAAGCCGAACAAGAGCAGATGCCAGCCCATCTCGCCCGGCAGCAGCAAAGTTCCTGTGGTGAAGTGACCGCGCAGCGGGCGGATTTGTTCCAGCAGCCGCGCCATGCCTGCGCTGAAGACAAGGCCGTTCAGCCCAATCATGCCCTTCAGCACCCGCAGCCCTTCTTCCAAGCTTGCGGCCCGGAAGAGCACCCACGAGGCGTTGACAAAGAGAAACGTGCAGAGCCAGCCGAAGAAGGCGGGCAGGCGCAGACCCCGCTCCTGCCAAAGCCGGTGAAGAGCCAATGCGGCACCGTGCAGCCCGCCCCAGAGGAGAAAGGTCCAGCCTGCGCCGTGCCACAGTCCGCCAAGAAGAAAGGTGATCAGCAGGTTGAGGCAGGTGCGCGGCAGACCTTTGCGGCTGCCGCCAAGGGGGATGTAGAGATAGTCCCGGAGCCAGCGCGACAGGGTGATGTGCCACCGCCGCCAGAACTCTTGGATGCTGGCAGCCTGATAGGGCGAGTCGAAGTTTACCGGCAGAACGATGTTGAAAAAAAGCGCGGACCCGATGGCCATGTCCGAGTAGCTGGAGAAATCGAAATACAGCTGAAAGGTGTAGCTGAGGCTGGCTCCCCAAGCGTCAAAGAAGGTGAGGGCTTTTTTCGCGGCAAAGCCTGTTCCTGCCCAGACCGAGAATTGATCGGCGATCCAGACTTTTTTGAACAGGCCGAGGCAGAAGAAAAAGAGGCCCAAGGCCATGTTGCGCGGTGCAGGCAGGCGGCTGCGCAGACGGGCGAACTGCGGCATCATCTCCTGATGAGGGACGATCGGCCCGGCCACCAGTTTGGGGAAGAAGGTGACAAAAAGGCAGTAGTTGAGAAAACTGCATTCCTGCACGCGCCCCCTGCCGCAATCCACCAAATAGGCAATTTGCTGGAAGGTGAAAAAACTGATCGCCACAGGCAGGGCCAAGTGCGGCAGCGGCAGCGAGGTGCCCAGCAGCTGGTTGATGTTCACCAGAAAGAAGTCGGCGTATTTGTAATATCCAAGCAGGCCGAGATTGAAGCAGATGCCGACCGGCAGAATGCCTTGGCGGGCCAAACCGAATTTGCCCGATTGCTTGGTCTGCTGAAGCATGGCACCCAAGGCGAAATTGACCAGCAGCGACAGCAGGAGCAAAGGCAGGTGGGCAGGACTCCAGCAGCCGTAAAAAAAGAGCGAGGCCAAGACCAGCCATGCGCTGGCCGCACAACCAAACCGCCAGCGGTTGAGCAGGAAATAAAGCAGCAACGATGCGGGCAGGAAGAGAAAAATATAGGCAGGAGAATTGAAAAGCATGGCTCAGTTCATGCAGCTCTCAAACTGTTCCGCGACAGCCCGCAGGTCGTAGCTGGCTGCCAGTCCGGCAATTTCTTTCAAATAGGCAGGAAAATTTTCCGTCGTCAGCACGCCGCGTCCTTCAGCCATCAGGCGCAGCAGCTTGGCATTGATGTCCTTATGATAGTGGCTCTGGTCTTTGTAATTGGCAATGTCGGCGGTGAAATCCTGATTGTCAAAACCGAAGATGCGCACATTGGGCAGTGCTCCGGCGGTGCGGACCACATCTTCGATAAAGAGCTGGTAGCTTTTGTAATAGCTGACATAGTATTGCTCCTGCATGGCGTACCAGAGCCGGGAATAGGGCGGGAAGAAAAGAAAAAAAGTGGTCTCTGGCTGCGCTTGCAAAACAGGAAGAATATGCTGCTCAAAGGATGAGCGGCTGTTGCTCCGGCATTCAGAAAGAAACTGCTCTTTCCAGACATCTTTGCTCCCTTGCGCCACAATGTCTGCCACGCGAATGATCTCTTTCAAAAAGACATTGAACTCCGGCGATTTTTTGCCCCAGCGGCACCATGCCTTGACTCCGCCAAAGGCTTTGACATAGTACGGAAACCACTGATACAGCTCTTCAACAGACTTCACCCGCGCTGTGCCAGGAATTTCCTCCCCGCAGGAATTCTTCTTGCTGAAATTCCAGCAGCGGAGCAAGCGGATGTCGAAGTAGAGACGGAAATCGTCAAAGGGATTGCGGTTGTAGAGGAAAGCGAACCGTTCCGGCGGCATGTCTTGGCTGTACTGCCCGGCTCGGACAAAGGGCAGATGATCCAACGAAATGATCATCTGTTTGATTTTTTTTCTGCGGAAAAGATGCTCCAGCACGATCTGACGCTCGCTGAAGAGCGAGCCGGCCATAGACAGATTGAGGAATTTGCCGCCCAGCTGGGCTGACGCTTCCGCAGCTGAAAAATTCTCCGCCATGCTGTTGCCAAGTATGGCGGAATCGAAATCATGGCTGTTGATGATCCCGGCGTTTTGAAAGCGGGCGTTGTTGATGAAGACGGTTTTCCTGAACCAAGGCTGATGAAAGAGCTGCCACGGATCAAAAAGAAAACCATACAGCAGCAGGCTGCCGAACAGTGCGCAGACTGTGCCGAGAACGCCAAGACAGAACCGCCGGTGCGCCGTCTGAGCACCCATCAGATGTTTGTCAGTCCCAGCCGCCGCGCCCCGCTCCGCAGCAGTTTTTTCCACGCAGGGCCGCCGCCATGTTTGGCAATGCTGACATGATGCTGTGCAGCAAAGTGCTGCGGACTGCTCTCCCGCAGGGTGACCGTGATGTTCAGCATATCTCCGGGCGCAATCTGCTCCTGCTCAATCTTCGGAAGAACGCAGATGGCGTTCGGGCCGCCGGAAAGCAGGATGTTTCTCTGCTCCGGCGCAAGCCAAGTCAGGCTGCCGGTTAAAAACAGCCGCTGGAAATCATCTGGCTGACGGAAGGTCATGATGTCTGCGTTCTGCGTCACGTTGCGCACAACAAGACTGGCAATTTCAATGAAGCCATGCCGACGGCTGAGATCAAGCCGAAGCCAGAGCGGCGTTTCCGCAACTGGCAGGGCAAAGGAGACAGCTGTCTGCTCTCCTCTTGGGTAACGATGATTTTTTGATTTGCCTCTGCTAAATTGGCCTTGACTGTCCCAATACAGCAGCATCGCATTGTTTCTGTCCGCTTCATCCGCGCCGCTGGCGAGAATATTGAGCCGCTGCATTCCGTCTTCGCGCAGCCGGATGAAAATCTCCAGCAGATCGCCAAGCTGCGCGTCGCCTTCTTTGACCGTCGGCAGAAGAATCATGGGATCTTCACCATAGGTGAAGATGATGTTTCTTAGTTCCGGGCAGAGCCATTTCAAATCCTTGGCCAGAAAAAGCTGCTGCAACTCCTCCTGCTCGCGGAAGGCCATGATTTCCCTGTCTTGACTGACATTGCGCACAGTGACGCAGTCAAGCTCGGTGATGCCGATGCGGGAACTGGGATCAAGGCGGAGCCAGAGCGGCAGTTCCTCAACCCGGATGGTGAAGACGCATTCTCTCCATGCCCCGCTCTGATAATGCCGCCATTGCGACTGCTGATGATCGGTGAACGTGCCGTCGCCGCTCCAAGAAAAGCGGACGAAATTATTGTGCTCTGCTACAGCTCCAGTCCAGTCCGCCTGTTCGCGTTCGGCAAACTGCTTTTGCAGGGCAGCACGGACAAAGGGCTTGCGGCGGCGGAAGACCTCGCGAGTCCACTCTTGCAGATAGCCCCGGCTGACCGGCCTGCCTGCGGCAATTTGCAGCAGGGCCTGCTCAAACTGGACGGCGCAGGCATCCCAGTCCGGCCAAGCCGCCGCTGTTTCCGCTGCGCCCTGCTTGAGTCGCTTTAGGTCTTGCGGATTGTCTTTGAGATGCCGCAGGAGGCGGACAACTTCAGCTTCATCATCCCGCTTGACCACATAGGCATTCTGGTCGTGGACGATGTACTCGTCATGGCCGGTCACATCATAGACCAAGGCCGTGCCGCCGCAGTGGAACATCTCCAGCGGCGGGCCGAACATCCCCTCCACATAACTGAGCTTCAGCACCAGATCGCAGGAACGGTACACTGCCGGAGTTTCGTGAATCGGCACCCGCGAGAAGACCCGGTCCACATCAGGCCAGCTTTGAATGGCCGAAGAGGTGAGCAGCCAGATTTCATCCGCGCCAGCCGCCTTGGCCAGTCTGACCGCCGCAGGCACGTTTTTGAAGAAAACTTCCACCGGCCCTTCCACCAAAACCCGGAAGCGGCCCGGCTGACGCGGCGCAACTGCCGGACCATCAGCGGCGTAGATGTCCTTGCGGATGCCGTTGCGCACTAAATACGGCCAGCTGTTGTGATGCCGCTGCAAATACTCCTGAATCCAGGCCGCCTCAGTGATCATCGGCACGGCGCAGGAATAGGTCTGCTCGCAGAGGCCGCGCCAGAGCGTCCGTTTAAGGCTGAGCGGGTGCTGCGGATCCGGCGGCTCGAAAAAACGGCTTTCAATGGACTGGACAAAATAGGCGCAGTGCTTGGCCCGGAGCTTGCGGAGGAAGAAGGGAGTCTCCCACCACGTGGCAAGAACCACGTCAAAGCATTCGTTCCGCGCCTGTCTGATGGTCAGCCAGTCTAATTCACAGGCAGAATCGTGCCAGGCATGTTCTTCAGGCTGAACTTCCTGCCTGGTGATGACAGCAACCTGATGGCCTTTGCGCTTCAGGCGGGAGGCATGTTCGTAGATAACATAACTGCCGCCGCTGATTCCAGGCGAGCCGAGCAGGAAACCGATCTTCATGAGAGCAAAGCCTTGAGCTTCCGATATGGCGCGGCTATAAGATTGCCGATGCGCCAGCGTTTTGAGGCAAGAACCTCGTTGAGATGTTTTTCCGCAGCCGTCAGCTGTTCATTCAGGCGGTTGATGACAAAATTCTGCTCGCGGAGGAGATATTTGTCGGCGACAAAAATGCTTTCCGGCGCAGAGGCAAGTTCAGGCTCTGGCAGCAGCCTTTCACTTTTTTTGTAGATCACATTCAACACCACTCTGGAAAAAGCTAGGGGGACATCCAGCTTTTTGGTCAGGAAATAATGGCGCAGCAGCTCTTCTTCAAGGGAGACATCGAACCAAGTCAGTATTTCCGGCTCAAAACCATTGGCAACCAAATACTTGCCGTGCTCTTTGCCAATGGCCAGTTCAAAATCATGGAAGCTCACTCCCCTGCCCCAGCGCATGATGGTTCTGTCCAGCTGCTCTGTGGGCATGGAATCAAGGCTGGCAAAACCTTTGCCAAATCCTTCCCGCAGCGAGCGGTCGGCATAACGGACATAGAGTTCGCTGGGCAGCAGATGGAGAAAAGGCAGCTCCGATGTATGCAGATCCGTATAGCAGAGCAGGTTCGGGGTTTCCGTGACAACCAGCAGCCCATCTGGATTCAACAGCTGCCAGCAGAGTTGCAAGGTCTCGTGCCGCTCGCGGATGGTCTGGTGCTCCAGCACGGCAAAAAGCAGAACGATATCTGCGCCGTTGGGATGATTTTCCCGCAGGGTTGCAACCAGCTGCTCTGCCGCAACAAGATGCAGGGCCACGTTGTTCAGGCCCATCACCTCCAGCCGCGCCTGTGCCCCGGCCAAAGCCTGCGCGTCAATGTCGTAGCCGTCGATTTTTTCGACAAAATGGGCAAAGGCAGCAGTGCTGGAGCCGGTGCCGCTGCCGATCTCCACCAAGGTTTTGCCGCGCAGATCAATCTGCCGCGCCACCCACGGCACCACATGGGCCAGTGCGTTGTTGTAGCGGCGGAAGACATTGGCCTTGATGTCCTCTTGCCCGGTTTCTGTCTGGAGAAAGTCTTGGTCGTAGTTTTTAAAATAGGTGGCCAGCAGGGCTTCTTCAATCTGCCGCAATGTGCCGCTGTCGTTTAGAATATGCTGCTCGTACATCGTGTCTCTTTCTTGGCAGATTGCTTGGAGTCGGTTGATTTTTTAACTGCCGAACAGCGAATTTCTGTCGATTTTTTCCTGTTTGCCAAGAAATTTGGCTCGGCAGCAGAGGAGTCTGGCCGAGCAGCAAAAAAGTTCTGCTCGGCAGGAAAGGAATTCAGCTTAGCTGAACTTCTTTCCTGTTAAGCCGCAAAGGAGTTTGGCCGACCTGAACTCCTTTGCGGTCAAGCTGGAAAGAAGTTCAGCCGACTTGAACTCCTTTCCAAGTCGGCAGGATTCCTTTTCAGCTTGACTCAACTCCTTTGCTGTCGACTTGAACTCCTTTCTTGCCGAGTGCAACTTCTTGCCAGCTCGGCTGAACTCCTCTCCTGCCGAGCCAAACTCCTTGGCAAATGACTCATTCTTGTCTGGTGTGAACAGACACTACCTTGCATCCTCACTTGTCTGCACTGGCGTGATCGCCAACGAGTTCAGCTCGTTGTTGAACATCCCATGAATCGAGCGGCCAGGCGTGACAGCGGTCAACGAAACAAGGTCATGCGCCCAGCACTGCACCACGTGGCCCAGCGCAACCTCTCCTTGGCCGATGCCAACGGTGATGGTGTATTTGTAAGGATACACTTCCGGCCAATAAAAGGAGTACTCAACCACGCTGTGCCCGGCAGCCAGACGCGGGGCGGGCGCATTCAGGCAGAGGCTGTTTTCCCCGAACAAGGCATTGCCAATCCGGTCTTTGACATTGTAGCCGAAGATCAGCTCATCCAAATCGGCCGCCGCATGAACCAGCAGCCGGATGGTGATCAGGTCGCCTTTCTGCACCAGATTGACTGGTTTGCCGCCGCAGGTGACGCTCAGATATTCAATCACCACCTGCTCGACCCCGGAACGCTTTTCTGGCGGCACCTTGATCCATTCGGCAAAGTCCTCTGGCAAACCAGTGCTGACAGCAGGAGAAGGAAGGGCGGTCTCGCGTTCCACCCGCTGCTTGCCGCCGCTGAACTGCTCTTCGTGGAGGATTTTGGTGTATTTGCTCACCGCCTGCACGGGGTCGCCGTCAAAGGTCACGCGCCCGTTTTCCAGCAGCAGCACCCGGTTGCAGAGATTGACAATGGAGTGCATGTCGTGGCTGACCAAAACGATGGTGCAGCCCTCCATCATCTTCTTCATGTGGGTCATGCACTTCTGCTGAAAGAAGATGTCGCCGACAGACAATGCCTCGTCCACAATCAGGATCTCCGGCTGGACGCTGACTGCGGCGGCAAAGGCGAGGCGGATGTACATGCCGCTGGAATAGGTCTTCACCGGGCGGTCGATGAATTCGCCGATGTCGGC
>NZ_JBLWEP010000003.1:19574-26746 GCF_048287355.1 Candidatus Electronema sp. TJ | reverse complement strand
GCCTCGCCCCGGCGCAGCTCAAAGCTGACTTTGTCCAAGGCGCAGAAGGGGGTATGATATTTCCTGCCGCGAGGATGGAAAATCTCCAGCAAACGATGCACTGGCTTGCGGTAGAGCGCATAGACCTTGCTCACCTCGCGGATGGAAATGGCCACATCAGACATGATTCAGAGCACGTCGGGAAATTGCGGTTTCAGCTTCCTGAAAATATATGCGCCGCAGATCAGTGCCGCTGCCGTGACCGTCCAGAAATAGACCGTGTGCAATGGATGCGACCAGAAGGGCTGGAAGGTGATGAAAGACTCGCGGTAGCCCTGCACGATATAGTAGGCTGGATTGAGTTTGAGCAGCCGCTGGATGTTCGGACTCATCATCTTGATGTCCCAGAAAATCGGCGTGACCCAGAAGCCGATTTGCAGGGCCACGGCCACAAGCTGGGCCACGTCGCGGACAAAGACGTTGAGAGCGGCCAAGCCCCAGGCAATGCCGAGCGAGAGCGTCAGCAGGCAGAACAAGTAATACAGGGCTTGCAGATAATAGAGACTGACAGGCAGCTGCTGAAAAAGCAGCAGCACCAGCAGCACAGCGAGAAAAATGCCGTGTGTCGCCAAGCTGGACAGAATTTTCACCAGCGGCAGGAGCTGGGAGGAGAAGAGGGTTTTCTTCACCAGATGAGCATGAGCGATGATGATGCCGGTGGAGCCGCTGACGATGTCGGAAAAAATGTACCACGGGGCCAGACCAGCGGTGAGCCAGACGACAAAGGGCACGTCATTGAGCGGCTGAGTCTTGAAGCCGACGCTGAAAACGAACCAGAAGACCGTGATCATCACCACCGGGTGGATCAGCGTCCAAAGCAGTCCCAGCGAAGATGCCACATACTGGGTGCGCAGCTCCCGCGCCGCCATCGCAGTGATCAGTTTGCGCCGCGCATGGAGCAGACGAAGAAAGGCGAGCAGGCTGTTCATTTACAAGCGGGCCTGCTGTTCATGATCGAGAAACCACTGGTAGGTGGCGGCAATCCCGTCTTGCAGGCTGATGGTGCTCTGCCAGCCCAAGGCGGTGAGTTTGGAGACATCAAGCAGCTTGCGCGGCGTGCCGTCGGGCATGGCGGCGTTGTAGCGGAGTCCTCCTGCAAAGCCAACAATCTCTTTCACCAAAGATGCCAATTCAGCGATGGTGACTTCCTGCCCGGATCCGATATTGATAATTTCTCCGCTGCTGTATTGTTCCATCAGGAACAGGCAGGCGGAAGCAAGGTCGTCAACATGCAGAAATTCCCGTTTTGGTGTGCCGCTGCCCCAGATTTCCACTTCTGGCAGCTGATTCAGCTTGGCCTCGTGGAATTTCCTGATCAGTGCGGGCAATACATGCGAGCTGTGCAGGTCGAAATTGTCGCCTGGCCCGTAGAGATTGGTCGGCATCAGGCTGATGGCATCAAAATCATACTGTTTTCGATATGCCTGGCAGAGCTTGATGCCCGCAATTTTGGCGACAGCGTACCATTCATTGGTCGGTTCCAATGTGCCGCTGAGGAGATGCTCCTCTTTCATCGGCTGCGGCGCGAATTTGGGATAAATGCACGAGGAGCCAAGAAAGAGCAACTTCTTTACGCCGCTGCGCCAGGCCGCATCAATGATGTTGGTCTGAATCAGCAGATTGTCGCGGATGAAATCCGCCGGGCTGCTGTTGTTGGCATGAATGCCGCCAACCTTGGCTGCGGCAAGAAAGACGTATTCCGGCTGCTCCTCAGTGAAAAAGCGGCGCACAGCGGCCTGATCGGTCAAATCTAATTCCGCGTGGCTGCGGGTGAGCAGATTTGTGCAGCCAGCTTGCGCCAGCGCACGGCAGATCGCGCTGCCGACTAAGCCGCGATGCCCGGCGACGTAGTTTCTTGTTCCAGAGAAGAAAAGCCGGGATTCAATTGGTATCACGTTATTTCAATATTCCGATCAAAATGCTGAAAAGTTCAATTGTGTCAGCAGGAATTCTATACGTGTCAATATCCTTAGTTATCTTTTTTGCTGCTGCTTCCAGTTTGCCAAATTTCCATAAATCGCCAGTCGTGACAGCTCCGAACAAAATATCCTGCTGGCCGTCTTCATATTGTTCCATCGCGATCAGTTCCACAGCTAACTGGGCGAATCCTTTTTCAAGGTCGCCTTTTTTCGCTTCAATCACTGTCAGCTTTTTTTCAGACCTGATCAGATAATCCAAGGTGCCGCGTAAGTTTTTTGCGGCCTCTATCGGATATTCTGCGGCAATTTTTATATCTACAAATTCAAGGAGATTGAGCAGAACGGGAGCAATGAGAAAATCTCTCCGCCCAATCTCGGAAGTCAAGCTGATTTTGGGCAGGCTTCTGGTCAATTTGCTCTGAAATTCTGTCAGCGCACCTTCAGCAATATTTTCTCTCGGCAGTGCGAGCAGCTCAAAAGAGAATTCGTAACCAAACTCTTTGACAATATCCTCGACTGGATAGGCGATTTCAAAGAAGTCTCTGAAGGTGTAATTTTTATCGGCTGAGAGGATTGATTTTTTCATTGGGCAGTCTGCTGCAATCTGCTTAAACGATCTATTTTACGCCTGATCTCGTCGAGAACATCCTTGTTGACAATTTCTCAGTCCAAGATGATAAAAATGCCGTAGCATTTTTATCCCAATGGTGAGGACACTTTGTTAAGCACCGGGAGGTGTCCATGCAATATCTTGAATTGGTGTATCCATGTCCTCTCGATCTGCTCAAGAAGGCGTTCTTCAATTAACAAATAGTTAAAAAACGAAGGTCTTCCATAAGTTCCGCTTGCTGTTTTCTCTTTACTTTCAAGATGCTGACAAAACCTTCTTTTCAAATTTTTTGAAAGACCTATATAGAGTATCTCGTTAGAGAAATTGGTTATCACGTAACATCCAGAAACTTCAGGAAGTTGGAACGATACCGAATAAGAAAATATTTTTTTTATAATTGGGCATGGATTTAACTGGTCATATTTCACAATTCAATACTCGATATTTTTGTTCTGATTTGCTCTGCGCAACGCTTTATACATCTCTGCGGCAATTGCATTCAATGCCCCAGAATTGAGAAAGCTCGCTTTTCCCCCGCTATTCCACCATCCAGGATGCCCTAGTCCTGCATTTTCTCCTTCAAGATTTTCAAAAGTAGCCCGCAATAGCTCTTCCATTGTAGATACTTTAAAATCACCCAAAGTATCTAATCGCTCAAAGAACGGCATTGAAAAACGACAAAAAAGCTGGATACCGTTATATTTAAATAATACAGTTGGTTCATTAACGTACAAGATATTTGAAATAGCCTTCCAGTAATTAAGAAATATTTTCGACGATTTATCTATCTCTTTTTGAGACAGAGGATTATTTGCCGTTAAAATATACTGTTTTATTGTTTTGACAAAACTTTTTTGAGTTACTTTTGATTTGTTATTATTTTCCTCGTTTGCCATTTCGATACGACCCCTCCAAGGAGAATCCTCTTCAGAATTCAAAAAATCAACAAATTGTAATGCCTTCTCTTCCTCACCTTTTTCAACAGCCCTTTTTATCCATTTAGGTAAACAAGGGATATCTTCAACTTGTAGACATTTTGTTAAGCGAGCATAAATCCTTTGTTCAACAGACTTATCTACACTTTTTTGAGTAGTGTTGACTATTAAAAAATGACACATTTGTGATATTTTTTGTAATCCAGTAGCTATGTTTACAGGTATTTCAAAGTCTAGCACCTTTGGATTTTTTTGACTCGCCATTTTCAGTCCTTCAATCCTATGTTGACCATCAACAACTGAAAACGGCCCAATCGAATTTATATCAAAAGATATAATATTTGTTTTATTGTTAAATGAGATAACTTTATCTGTTGCTATAAAAATACTTGTCGGCAGAAAAGCATCTTGCGTTTCTATCCCGTCAATAATGTAATTTGCAAGTTTTTTCGCACGAGCTTTATTTAAGAGACGTTGATACCCCTTATCGCTATCATCATCTGAATCTAACGTTTCAACGCTATAAAAATTAGGCTTCAATAAATCTGAAACCTTTAACGAAGTGGTATATAACGTTAAATTTCCCTGTTTAACTACAGCAGCTGGTCTTGAAATCTTATTCTCCATCTTATTGCTCCATTAGGTAGTTGGATAAAAATCACTCGAAATAATTATACGCCTTATACCCCTTCTGCCGCACCACCTGATCCCGTTCCGCCAGTTTCAGGTCTTCAACGATCATCTCGCGCACCAATTCCTCAAAGCTGATTTTCGGCTCCCAGCCGAGCTTCTCTTTGGCCTTGGACGGATCGCCGAGCAGTGTTTCGACCTCGGTCGGGCGGAAATAGCGGGGATCAACCCGGACTATGGTCTTGCCGCTCTTGCGCTCAATGCCGATTTCGTCCAACCCGCTGCCCTGCCAGATGATATTCATGCCCAGCTCATCAGCGGCGATTGCCACGAATTCCCGCACCGAATGCTGCTTGCCGGTGGCGATGACAAAATCCTCTGGCCGCTCCTGCTGCAGCATCAGCCACTGCATCCGCACATAGTCCTTGGCATGCCCCCAATCGCGCAGCGCATTGAGATTGCCGAGAAACAAAGCGTCCTGCAAGCCCAGCTTGATCCGCGCCAAGGCTCTGGTGATTTTGCGGGTGACAAAGGTCTCTCCCCGCACCGGCGACTCGTGGTTGAAGAGTATGCCGTTGCAGCAGTATATGTTGTAGGCTTCACGGTAATTCACCGTGATCCAGTAGGAATAGAGCTTGGCCACCGCGTAAGGCGAGCGGGGATAAAACGGCGTGGTCTCGCGCTGGGGAATCTCCTGCACCTTGCCGAACAGCTCTGAAGTCGAGGCTTGGTAGAAGCGCGTTTTGCCTTCCAAACCAAGGATGCGGATGGCCTCCAGCAGGCGCAGGGTGCCGAGCGCGTCGCTGTTGGCGGTGTATTCCGGGGTTTCGAAGGACACTGCCACGTGGCTCTGCGCAGCCAGATTGTAAATTTCATCTGGTTCGACTTCCTGCACAATTCTGATCAGATTGGTGGCATCAGTCAGGTCGCCGTGATGGAGCTTGAAACGGACATCTTCCTCGTGCGGGTCTTGATAGAGATGATCTACCCGGTCGGTGTTGAAAAGCGAGGAACGACGCTTGAGGCCATGCACCGAGTAGCCTTTTTCAAGCAGGAGTTCGGTCAGATACGCGCCGTCCTGACCGGTGACACCAGTGATCAGAGCTGTTTTCATTGTTTGCGGAGAAAATCGTCAAAATAAGCGATAGTTGGAGCCAGCCCTTCGCGCAGGGAAATCTTCGGTTCCCAGCCGAGCTTTGCCTTGGCCAAGGTGATGTCCGGCTGCCGCTGCTTCGGGTCGTCCTGCGGCAGCGGCTTGAAGACCAGCTCGGATTTGGAGCCGGTCAATTCCAGCACAGTTTCTGCTAATTGCAGGATGGTGAACTCTCCTGGATTGCCAGTGTTGACCGGGCCGGTGAAATCGTCGTCCGTGGCCATCAGGCGAATAAACGCCTCAATCAGATCATCGACATAGCAGAACGAGCGGGTCTGCGAGCCGTCGCCGTAGATGGTGATTGGCTCGCCCAGCAGAGCCTGAACGATGAAGTTGGAGACCACCCGTCCGTCGTTGGGGTGCATACGTGGCCCGTAGGTGTTGAAAATGCGGGCCACTTTGATCCGCAGGTTATGCTGGCGGCGGTAGTCGAAAAACAGGGTCTCGGCGCAGCGCTTGCCCTCGTCGTAGCAGGAGCGCAGTCCGTTCGGATTGACATGGCCCCAATAGGATTCCGGCTGGGGATGAATCTGCGGATCGCCATACACTTCAGACGTGGAGGCTTGGAAAATCTTCGCCTTCACCCGCTTGGCCAAGCCGAGCATGTTGATCGCCCCATGCACTGAGGTCTTGGTTGTCTGCACCGGATCGAATTGATAATGAATCGGCGAGGCCGGACACGCGAGGTTGTATATCTCGTCCACCTCAATATAAAGGGGGAAAGTCACATCATGGCGGAGCAGCTCAAAATGCGGGCTGTCCAGCAGGTGCAGGATATTCTGCTTGGCACCGGTGAAGTAGTTGTCCAGGCAGACCACGTCGTTTCCCTCAGCCAGCAGCCGCTCGCAAAGATGCGAACCGAGAAATCCAGCTCCGCCAGTGATCAATACCCGTTTGTTCCGCTGCACAGTTTTCATCGCTGCTCCATTGTAAGAAATAAAAAATGCGCCTGGAAACTCAGGCGCGGCATGAACAACAGGACAGAAGCATCTGACATCTAACTCAGATACTGCTTTGTCTGGTGCGCCCGGCAGGAATTGAACCTGCGGCACCCAGATTAGGAATCTGGTGCTCTATCCAACTGAGCTACGGGCGCGGCGGCAGCTGCTTGCCGATTTTACCTGAACGATGGGCAAAAGCAAAGGTTTTCCTTATCAGGCGGCGGAAAAGACTGTGCCGTGCTGGCACTCTTCGATCAGCGGCGCATTGTTGCGGCCAAAGCCCGGCTGAACGATGCAGTTGCGGCCAATCTTCATGCCTTCCGGTATCCGCGCCTCCTTGCCGAGCAAGGTGATGCCGCTGTAGAGATGGGTCGGGAACGCTTTGTTGACGATCTTCTTGGCCTCGGCACCGCCGCAGCCCACAACCGCACCGCAACCGACATGAATCCGTTTGTCCGCCACCACCAGATCAACTTCGGCCCCGGCCTCTATCACTGAATCCTCAAAAATCACTGAATCGCGCACCATCGCGCCTTGTTGCACCACCACGCCGGGTGAAAGAACGGAATTGATCACCGTGCCTTCGATCATACAGCCTGCACTGATCATTGAGGAGCGCACCATACAGCCAGCGGCGAAGCGGGCCGGAGCGCGGTCCATCATCCGCCGCTTAGTCTCGATGTTTGGCCTGATCCCCCAAGCCTCCGGCGAAATGCCGGAATCCGGGCGGATGATGTCCATGTTCGCGTCCCAGTAGGCTTGAATGGTGCCGACATCGCGCCAATAGCCGTAGAAGGGATAAGCGAAGACCTGCCGCTCTTCTATCGCTTTAGGGATGATGTGCATCCCGAAGTCAATCTCGCTGCGGTCGCGGGCGAGCATGGCCAGCAGGTATTCGGTGTCAAAGACATAAATGCCCATTGAGGCCAGATTGGTGCGGGCGAC
>NZ_JBLWEP010000003.1:5689-19327 GCF_048287355.1 Candidatus Electronema sp. TJ | reverse complement strand
TTGTACCAGTCGGAATCCTTCTCGCCGGTGCGCGGCGGCAGAATTTCCACGCCCCGGCTGCGGCCTGTGAAGTCCCAAGCCTGGCCGCTGCCGATGTGCCGCATCATGGAAAGCGGCTTGTACTGGGTGAGCACGCCGACCCGGCTCAGACCAGCGTTCATCACGTTGGAGAGGGAAAAATCAATGATCCGGTAGATGCCGCCAAAAGGCACCGCCGGTTTGGCCCGGTGGCCAACCAGTATATTCAGGCGGCTGCCTATGCCGCCAGCCAGCAGCAGCACCAGCGCGTCGTTCGCGTCTCTCATCGCAGCTCCTCCAAATCAGCCAAGCCCTGCTGCGGCCATTTTCCAGCCTCTATCTCCGGCACGACTGAGCAGCCGCCGCCGATCACCATGCCGTCCGGCACTTGGTTGTTCCAGCCGATCACCGTCACCCGGCCACAAGCCGCTCCTGCCCGCACGTCGCTGCCAAAGCTGGTGTTGACATCGCTGATCACCCGCTCCAGTTTGCTTCCCTCTTTCACCACATTGTTGAAGAAGAGGATGGAGTTGCTGACCTCCGCGCCTTTCTCCACCCGCACGCCAGGGAAGAGGATGGAATTCCGCACGGTGCCCTCGACGATGCAGCCGTTGTAGGCCATCGAATTGTCCAATGAGCCGTCCTGTCCTACTTTGAGCGGCTGGCAGTCGCGGATGCTGCGATGCTCCAAGTTCGTGCGCAGGCCCCAGTGCTCCATGTCAATCAGCGGGTTTTCGCCAAGCAGGTCCATCGAGGTCTGCCAGTACTCATCAACAGTGCGGGTATAGCCCCAGTAGCCGTTGAATTTATACCCGAAAACCTTCATGCCGCGCTGCATCATCAGCGGGATGATGTCGCGGCCAAACTCATAGGACTCAGCAGTCTGATTCTCCTTCAGCACCGCGCAGAGCACCTGCGGTTTGAAGCAAAGCACGGTGAGCGAAGCCCATTCGCCTTTGGGTTCCGCCGGTTTTTCTTCATAGGAAAGCAGCCGCCCGCCTTCAGCACAATCAGCGGCGATTTCCGCCACGCCGAAGCGCCGGGCCGCGTTCTTTTTTTCCACTTTGATAAAGGCGGCGGTGAGGTCGGCATCCTGCTCATGATGAAAACGGATGAGCTGCCGGTAATCCATTGAATAAATATGATCACCGGAGAGAATAAGAATTTCTCCTGGCTTGTGATGGCGGACAAAATCAAGGTTTTGATAGACTGCATCCGCCGAACCTCGATACCAGTGCGGATTATAATAATCTTTGAACGGCGGCAGAATGAAAATGCCCCGGTTTCTGCCGATCATGTCCCACGCTGCGCCAGTGCCAATGTGGTTGATCAGCGAATAGGAGCGGTATTGGCTGAGGATGGCGATGCGCTCGATGCCGGAGCGCATCAGATTGCTCAGGGGGAAGTCAATCACCCGGGCGAAGCCGCCGAAAGGAACAGCGGATTTGGGACGGTAGTGGGTGAGCACACCCAGCTCGTCAACGCGGCCTCCGGCCAGAATCATCGCCAACGTAGAAGGCATTGCCATCTCAGACTCTCTTGAAGTTCGGACTTTCGGGATGTTGCCTGCGGAAACAGCGGCAGCCCGCAGGAAGGCCGTCTTTTCCGCAGCCGAATTATACTGCGGCGGCAGGAAAAGGACAAAGGGAAACCGAGTGAAAGCAAGGTCACAAATGACGGGTGGCGATTTTCATCAGGGCCGCGGTGGTGAATTCCTGCCCCTCGCGCCGGGGCGGCAGGTTCTTCAGCGGCAGCTCTGCCCGTGCCGCCTCGCGGTGACCGCCGGCGGAACCGTATTCGCCGAAAGTCTTCTGGGCGAATTTGCCCGCGTGCTTTCGGTAGCCGTCGCAGCGGAGAATGACAATCAGCTTGTCGCAACAGCAGCCTGAGACCAGCACCCAGTCGAACTGATCAACATGGTTAAGAAAATCGGCAATGATCACCAGCACGTCCGGGGTGCTGACCTTGCCGATGTGCGCGTAGGCCCGCCCTTTGCTGGCCTTGACCTCTTTCAGGGCAGTCTTGAAATATTTCAGCTCAGAGCGGCGCAGCTCAGTCAGCTCGAATTTGCGCACCAAGTTACGGTTGGCGAGGTTGAAGACATAGCGGAAGGAGATGCCGTCGGCGAGCTGGAGATTCTTTTTCTCGAAATTCTGCGTGTCAACTTTTATGCCATAATATAATGCTGTAGCCAAAGAAACCGACGGGGTGATGTTAGCTGCCCGTAAATATTCGATCATCATCGAGGCCACTGCGCCATAGTCTGGGCGAATGTCAATGAACTTCACATTCGCATCCCAGCCGCTGGTGATCGGATGATGGTCAATCACTGCGTCAAACGAGATTTTCTCAAAGCAGGGATTGTGAGTGGGCTGGGAGTCAAGCAAGATTTTTTTCGAGTAGTCGTTGATTTGGAGGGTGTGCAGTCGTTCGATGGGAATTTTTAGCCGCTCGACCATGGTTATATTGTTCAGCCGCCGGATCTCATTAGGATAGCCGATGGTGACGCTGCCCACCCGGTAGCTGAGGAGCCGCTTCACCGCCAGCGCGCAGGCGAGCGAGTCAGGATCAGCGACAATGACGATCAGGACTTGATCGGTGCGGCTGAAGAGCTGGTAAAAGGCATTCAGGCGGTTCAGTGCGGAAGAACGGCCTTTTTCGCTGCGGTTGACAACACCTGCGATCTTCTCCAGTCGAATCTGCTTCAAGAAGGCACCTGCGGCAGTTTTTTCACAACAGGACAAGCCCAGGAACGCATAGGATTCCTGAGGCTTCCCGGCAATTTTTTCTCATAGTAGCACAGTGTGGCGAAAAATTGCAAGCAGGCTTTCGTGCAGCAAGAAAAACGGCGGCTCTCCGCCCAGCACTGATTCGGCCCGTCATTCCCGCCGCCGCGAAAAATCTGGCACTGAAGGAAAACGCCCAGGATCGGTGTGCGGGATGAATCGTGAGCCAGAAAAGCGGATCATGAAATCCTGATTCACGTTCAGCTCAAGATAGGTGATTTTGCGGCAAACCGCTTGCGTCCGCGTCCAAAGCGTGTGATCAAGCAGAAGCTGCTCTGCCCCAGCCAGCGAGGTGTTGCCGACAGGGTTGAAAACGGTCAGCGGCACATCCGGCAGCATTCCTAATATGATGGCGTGACGCGGGCTGATGTGCTCGCCAAAGGCACCAGCCACATGAATCCGCTCCAGCTCCTCGAAGGACAGGCCGACCTGCGCGGTCAAGGTCTCTAAAATTGCATACATCGCCGCCTTGGAACGCATCATCGCGTCCAGATCGGTCTGGCTGACCGCCACACCGTCTGTTACCACGAAGGCCAGTTCCTCCCCGCACTGCCGCAGCCGCTCTTGGACAACGTTGCGCTGCCCTTCGCTTTGCCCTGCAAATTCTGTCTGAAACTTGCCGCGCAGATCAATAATCCGCGCTAAATACAGCTCAGCAGCAAGATCAATCAGACCGGAGCCGCAGATTCCCACTGGCGGCGCATCAGCAATGCTGCGCCACGTCAGCCGCCAGTGCTCGCGGTCAATACTGACCTGCTCAATCGCGCCAGGCGCGGCCCGCATCCCCATCCGCGCCACGCCGCCTTCCAAGGCAGGGCCAGCTGCGCCTGCGCAGGCAATCAGCCAGTCTTTGCCGCCAAGAACCACCTCGGCATTGGTGCCAACATCAATCAGCATCGCGGGTTGCTCGGCTTGATCAATGCCTGTGGCGAGAATGCCGGCAATCAAATCGCCGCCAAAATAGCTGCCCCGGCTTGGCAGCAGCCAGAGCATCGCCTGCGGATGCAGCTTCACACCGATCTCTGCCGCCAAGAAGGGATCAGCGGCATTGAACAGCGGGGTGTACGGCTCGCGGCAGAGGTGATACGGGCTGAGGCCGAGCAGCAGATGGCTCATCGTGGTGTTGCCCGCGATGACCGCCGCCCGAATCGCTTCCGGCGGAACGGCGTTCTCTTGACAGAGCTGGGTAATCAGCCCATTGATTGAAGCTGCCGCCGCCTGCTGAAGCTGGTGCTGGCCGTCCTCTTTCGTCGCGCAATGAATGCGGGTGAGAATGTCTGCTCCGTATGCCACCTGCTGATTGAGCGCGGTGCGGCGTGGTGCCAGCGTTTTTCCGCTGCGGAGGTCAATCAGGCTAGCTTCAAGATGAGTTGATCCCAGATCCAAAGCAATGCCCGGCAGCTGCTGCGGCTCTTCCGCCAGAAAATCGGTCAGCTCCAGCTGGCCGGGCAGATTGTGCGCCACCGCCCAGCCTTTGAACCCGGCAGCGCGGAACTGCGCTGCCAGCAGGGCCATGCGGGAGAAGGGAATCCGCAGAGGCAGGCCAGCCAGCTCCGTCGGCAGAGCTGCGCTCAACGCAGCTTTCAGCCGGTCAAGGTCAGCGGTGTTGTCAGCCAGACTGGGCGGCGCGGCGGCAACTGGCAGCACTATAGCTAAGGGAACTGACATGCGTCTTCTCCGGGTAATTGCTTGACGGAACAGCTTGCAGAGGGTAAAAAATTGCGGCAGGGGCGGAACACTCCGCCTTTACAACCTTTCCTGCCATTTGCTGCCAATGAATCTCCTCAATCGCTACATTCTCAAGCAGTTCGTCAAGAACATCCTCCTGCTGGTTCTCAGCTTCATCGCGCTCTATATTCTGATCGATTTCTTTGAAAAGATCGACAACTTCATGGAGAAGGGCAAGCCGATGGCCTTGGTGGCTCAGTTCTTCCTGCTCTCCATCCCTTTTGTGGTCGAGCAGATGGGGCCGGTCTGCATCCTTCTTGCCGGGGTTGTGACGCTCGGCGTGCTCAATCATTCCAACGAGCTGACCGCGCTCAAGGCGGGCGGAGTCTCCCTGCGCCAGATTGTGACCCCGCTTGTCGCCGCAGGCATCGCCGCCACCTTGCTGCTGCTCGCCCTGTCGCAGTTTGTTCTGCCGAAAACAGCGGCTCAGACCTCCCAAATCTGGTACCGCGAGGTCAAAGGCCAGATGCCGCTCGGCATCTACCGCAGCGGCCGGTATTATTATCAGGGCGACGGCACCTTTTACTCTTTCACCCGCCCTGATCCGCAGAAGACCGAATACGGTTTCTTCTCCTACGCCTCGTGGAACAAGGATTACGAGCTGCAAGTCTTGATTGCGGCAAGCAGTGCGGTCTGGAAGAAAGGCATATGGCTGCTCGGCAACGGCCAAGTGCAGACCGCGCAGGGCGGCGGCACTTTCAAAACCGATGTTTTCGCCTGGCGCAGCTTCCCCTTCAAGGAGAAACCGGCGGATTTCTTTCTCCCGCAGCTCCGTAGCAGCGAACTGTCCATCCTTGAGCTATACCGCGAGGCTTTGCGCGGCAAACAGAGCAAGGAGGAGAAAGCCGCTGCTTGGACGGAGTTTTATGGCCGGGTGTCGTACATCCTGTTAGGTCTGCCGCTGCTGCTGCTGGGCTTGCCGCTGATGCTGCTGGTGTATCGGAAATGGGGCCGCGACCTCTCTCTTGCCGTGCCGGTGAGCTGCGGCATGGCCTTCGCCTGCTGGGGCGTGTGGGTGATTCTGCAATCGCTGGCCAAAGCGGCGTATTTCAATCCGCTGGCCGCCGCGCTGTCGGTGCATCTGATCGTGGCCGCAGCAGGGCTTTTCCTGCTGATGAAGGAAGACATGTGACGGAGCGTGAACACGATGAACAGCAATGAACTGACAATCTGCCAGCCGGTTTCTGTCTGGAACAAGAGCATCAGCCTTGAGCCAAAGAAGTTCCTGCAAGGCATTGGCAAGATGCTGGCCAAGGGCGTGTTTAAAGACTGGGGCGGTGTTGGAGAATCTGCCGTAGACACCCTCGATGCGCTTGGCCTGAGCAAGAAACCAGAAGAACTGGCCTGGCTGCTCATTTCCCGCTCGCTGGCCTCCGCTCTTGTTGAGCTGGTGAAAAACTACGCTGACCTGTTCCGCAATCGCCCCGATGAGGAAGAGCTGGAAACGCTTTCCACCCGCTTTGAAGAGGAAATGGGCAAGGCGGAAGTAACGATCAGCCCAGAATTCTTTAATAAGCCAGATGCGCTGCCTTTGCTGGAGCAGCTGCGCAGCCCTTTAGCTGCTTGGCTGCAAGGCTTGGGTGCCAAGAAAGCGGATGCGGAGCAGATTGCTTGCCGCCTGCGGGATTACTTTGTCTTTGCCCTGCATGAAACATGGCGCAAGGCACCGCTGGACTACGCCGAGCTGCGGAATCATTTCGACAGTCCGTTCACCCGCGCCACAGAAGAGGCGCGGAGATGGCAGCTCTACAAGCAATGGCTGCAACGCCAAGTCAGCGAGCGGATGTTTGCCGAAGCCTTTGGCGTGGAAAAGGTTTATGTGCCGCTGCGGGCCTATTATGAGGAAAAGGAGCGGGACGAGGAGAGCAACCCGGAGCTTGCGCCGCAGCAGGCCAAGGCCAAACGGATTGTGGTGGATTTGGAAGAGGAGTTCCGCGCTTGGCTGCACAACTTCGCAGACGGCCCAGCAGTGCGCTTCATCAGCGGCGGGCCGGGTTCGGGCAAATCCACCTTTGCCAAGATATTCGCCGCCAAGATTGCCAGAGAAACCGACATCCCCTGCTTGTACATCCCCCTGCATCTCTTTGATGCCAAGGACAACCTGATCACAGCAATGGAGAGCCATATCAGGAACAATCCATTCCTGAGTGGAAATCCGCTTGATGCCAAAGCGGGCAAAGATCGTTTGCTGATCATCTTTGACGGCTTGGATGAACTGGCTCTGCAAGGCAAAGCAGCCTCGGAGACAGCGAACAGCTTTGTGGAGGAAGTGCTGAATCGCATCCGGGAATGTAATAGCTATCACAAGCACCGGCGGGTCATTATCACTGGGCGGACTATTGCCATTCAATCGGTGGAAACTAAGCTGCGCGAGGCCAAGCAGATAACTCATGTGCTGCCGTATTTCATTGCCGAAGAGGAGCGGAAGCAATACCACGACCCGGACAAGCGGCTTGCCGCAGATCAGCGGCAGCGATGGTGGCGGCAGTACGGCGCGGCTGCGGGCAAAGACTATGCGGGCCTGCCTGCGGATTTGGCGCAGGAGCATCTGGATGAGATCACGGCCCAGCCGCTGCTCAATTACTTGGTTGCTCTCAGTTATGACCGCAAGACCATCAAGTTTACCGACGAGACCACGCTGAATCAAATCTATGCCGACCTTATCCGCGCGGTGTATTGCCGTCAGTATGAAGAGTGCGGCAAAGGCAGGGCTTGTGTCAGTGAACTTGACGAAGAACAGTTCATCCGGGTCTTGGAGGAAATCGCTTTGGCGGTATGGCATGGAGACGGGCGCACAGCCACGGTTGCCGGGATTCGGGAGAAGTGCAAAACAGGCGGCATTGAACGCTATTTGGAGCAATTCCAAGAAGGAGCAAAAGCGGGCGTGACCCGCCTGCTCACCGCCTTCTACTTCCGGCAGAGCGACCACCGCCAAGACGGCGACCCGACCTTTGAGTTCACCCATAAGAGCTTTGGCGAATACCTGACTGCCCGGAGGATTGTACACCTTCTTCTGGATATCCAAGATGAATTACAGCGCAACAAGAAAAATCCTGGTAAAGGATGGGATGAAAAGGAAGCCTTGAAACGCTGGACTGCTACTTGCGCCGTCACGTGGATGGACAATGATCTGCTGCGCTTCATCAGCAACGAGTTCCGCGCGATGACGCAGGAGGAACTGCTGGTCTTGCAGGCTATGGTGCGAGAACTGCTCAGTTACACCATCAATCAGGGTCTGCCTTTCCCTGCTGCCTTCTTGAGCAAAGGCTTTAGGGAGCATCTCCGCTTGGCCCGGAATGCGGAAGCAGCTTTGCTGGCCGTGCATTTCCATATTGCCGATCTGACCAAGCAGATTTCAAGGCTGGAGCTGGAGTCAGATGTTGCCTTCGGGAACTGGGTTTCGCGGGTGAGGGGAATGAGTGATCTTGTATGCTGGTTAGGATTTTTGGATTTATCTAACTATATACTTCAAGCACGAAATTTTATTTCAGCATTTTTTTCTATGTCTGTCCTTAAGAACACAAACTTGATGTTTTCAATGTTTGGACATGCACATTTAAGCGAGGTTAATCTTGAAAAGGCGAATCTTGCTAAGGCTAATTTGCAAGATGCAGACCTTGCAGGAGCGAATCTCAAGGGGGCAGACCTTAGTTTTGCGAATTTGCGAGATGCAAAACTTGAAGGGGCCAATTTGGAGGGAGCGGATTTGACGGGTGCCATTCTCACAGGCACCATTTTGGAGAAGAAGGAGGCGTAGGGGCAGGCCCCTGTGTCTGCCCGACCCCCTGCCTGAAAAACAGCATAGGTTTTTGCTTTCAAAATGCGTAGGTTTTGTGAATCAAAATACCTCCTTTCTACTATATAGAAAGGTTCCATTCTTATATATAGAAAGGTTCCATTCTTATACATAAAAGGGAGGTTTTTTGATTCGCCAAAAAACGGCATCTATCAACGCAGGCAGTTATCCTGCAATCCTGGGCGAACACAGAGGTTCGCCCCTACATGCCGCAGGAGGAAATTAGAGAAGAAGGGGCAGTAGGGGCGAAAAATTTTTCGCCCCTACAAGGAGAATGATACGGCTATGCCATTCAATCCCGACATCCATCACCGCCGTTCCATCCGTTTGCCGGGATATGATTACACCAGCACGGGGGCATATTTTGTCACCATCTGCGCCAAAGAACGGCAATGCCTCTTCGGCGCAATTGAAAACGGACAAATGCGGTTGAATGATGCGGGGTTGATTGCGGAACAATGCTGGCGCGATATTCCGCTGCATTTTCCTCATGCGGCATTGGATGAAATGGTTGTGATGCCGAATCATATGCATGGGATTGTTTTCATTCATGACGACAATGTAGGGGCGAAAAATCTTTCGCCCTATTCGGCGCACGAACCAGCAGAGACGAAAAACCTTTCGCCCAGATTTGAACATCAACCAGCAGGGGCAAAAGATTTTTTGCCCCTACACGGCACATCAAAGACCATCGGCTCCATCGTGCGGGGATTCAAAATCGGTGTGACCAGATGGATGCGGCAGCACACCGATATTTACGAGGTCTGGCAGCGCAATTTCTACGAACGCGTCATCCGCGATGAAGCAGAGTTGAGCGGCGTTCGAGAATATATCCGCAGCAATCCCGCGTTATGGGCAACAGATGAATTGCACATGCCTCTTGCAGGATCAACTTAGACTGACGCGCAAGGGGTTTTGTTAGGCCGCAACGAAGTCTTGTTTGACAAGAAAAGAATTTTGCTCGACAATAAAGAGCTGTTGTTCGGCAGGAAAGAAGTTCTGCCGGGCGGAACATGCTGCGAATCTGAAATCAATCCTTCTGGACTTGCCTATTTTTGAACATGCCTGAACACATCGGCATCGTCGGCGTGCCGCCGCTGGAAATCATCCGCCAGCTCAACGAGGCGCAGGCGGCCATCGTTGATCTTGACGAGCCGCAGCTTTTTCTGCCCATAGACCAGAGCGATCAATACCTGCCACGGGTGTATTGCGCTGTTCTGCGCACCGTGCTGCTCAACGCCCTCAACCTGCGCCTTGACCGGATTTATGTGGATGTCGGGCCGGGCAAATGCGACTGCGCCCTGCATGTGGCCGCTGTGCTGAAAGACATCCTCCGCATCCCGGTCATCACCACCCGCAACACCGACACGCAGGGCTTCGGCTTTCCCATCTGCCAAAGCAGCCTGCCGCTGATTGAGAAAATGCGGCGGATCACCAAGGGCGTGCAGAGCTGCCAGCCTGCGCAGCCGCTGCCGTCCTGTGCGCCGACCGCCGGATTTTGGGGCGTGCCGCCTCGTGACTTCTCCATCCTTGCGCCTTTCCCAGACAGCACCCACATCTACGGCTGGACGCGCTGCATGGAAAACAAAACCCCGGCTGATCTGGAGCTGGAATCCTGCTGCAATCCTGCTGTGCCGACGGTGTTCTTCGCCCAGTCCTTCTGCGCCAAGACTGCGCTGGCCAAGCATCTTGCCGCCCGGCATCCGAAATCGCTCTGGGTGGATTGCGATGTCAGCGCAAGCTCCAGCGTCCGGGCAAAGATTGAGGCGTTCTTGGAATTGTCCGGCGTGATTGGAGGCGGTCGTGCTGCTGGCTGATTTCGGCACTTCCTACTGCAAGCTGCTCGACACTGAGCGGGATGTTGCGCCGCGCATCATCCCGGCCCGCGAGCTGCCCCGCGATTTTCAGGCGGACATCGGCACCGGGCACAATGCCAAACGGCGCAGCAAAGCCACAATCAACGAGCTGACCGCGCTGGCGCAGGGCGGCAGGCGGATGATCGCCGAGTCGGACTTCACCCTGCTTGACTGCGGCAGCCGGGACATCAAGTTTGTCCATTTCCAAGACGGCGAGACGGCAGACATGGGCTGGAACGCCGAATGCGGGGCCTCGATGGGCTTCACCATCGAGCTGCTGGCCCAATATTACCGCCTTGATTACGCCGCAGTTCCTGCGCCGGAGAGCGGTTTCTCCGTCACCTGCGGCGTGCTCGGCCTGAGCAGCATCTTTGACGCGGTCGCCGCAGGCAGCTCAGAAGCTGAGGCGACGGCCAAGTTTGTGCGCGGCATCGCCCGCAACGCCTTCCGCTTCGCCGGTTCGCCTGAGCGGCTGCATCTCTCCGGCGGTTTGTGCGACAACCCGCTTTTTATCGCCTGCTTTCCCTGCGAGATCGTGCCGATGGGCAGATTCGTCCTGCTGGAAGGGCTGCGCACCTTTCTGCAAGAACTCTCCAGCTGACATTCACGCAGCTTCCTCCTGTAAAAAAACATCTTCCACTTGACATGGCCGCCATGTTGGGGTATGGATGATAGCGCATCAATATTACCAATGCGTGTCAGATAATACTCCCTCTAAACAACCATGCATATCTCCGAAGGTGTTCTTTCCGCCCCGGTGCTGATCGGCGGCGGTGCGCTGGCCGCAGCCGGAACAGTCTTGGGCCTGCGCCGTCTTGATTTTGACAGCATCATGCCTGCGGCTCTGCTGTCCTCAGCCTTTTTTGTCGCCAGCCTGGTGCATGTACCCATCGGCCCTGGGTCCGTGCATTTGGTGCTGAGCGGGCTGCTTGGTCTGACTCTGGGTTGGGCCTGCTTTCCAGCTATTCTCGTCGGCCTGTTCCTGCAAGCGGTTTTCTTCCAGTTCGGCGGTCTGACCATCTTGGGCGTGAACACCGTGACCATGGCCGCGCCTGCTGTGCTCTGCCGCGCTCTGTTCCGCCGCTGGCTGGAAAAGCCCGGCGCACGGCCCGGAGCCGCTTTTGCCGCAGGTTTTCTTTCCATTCTGCTCTCTTCGCTGCTCACCGCCTTGGCGCTCGCCTTTTCTGACGAAGGCTTCATCGCCACCGCGCAGACAATGATTGCCGCCAACGTGCCGGTGATGGTCATCGAAGGTTTTGTCACTGCCTTCATCGTCGGCTTCATCGCCAAGGTGCAGCCAGAAATTCTTCAACTGCGGAGCATGTCATGAACCGTCTTATCCAGCTCGTTTTCTTTCTTGCTGTTGTCCTGCTTTTGCTGCCGCCGGCCGCGCAGGCGCACAAACTGAGTGTCTTCGCCTGGCCGGAAGGCGGAGAGATTCGCGGCGAAGTCAAATTCAACGGCGGACGCAAAGCGAAGAATGTGCAAATCGTCGTGCAGAATGCAGCGGATCAGACTGTGCTGGTAGAAACAGTCTGCGACGAGAACGGCGCTTTCCGCTTCACGCTGCCGGAGGAGGCCTTGAAAGCCCGGCCTGATGTGTTGATCGTGGCCAACGGCGGCGAAGGCCATCGCGGCGAATGGCGTTTGGAAGCGAAAGAATACGCCCCGGCAGGCGATGCGTCAGCTCCGGCTGAGGCCGCCGCCGCGCCGCCGCCTGCCGAGTCTGCGCCTGCTCCGGCTGAAGCTGCGGCGCAGACTGCGCAGGCCGCAGTTCCCTCCGCAGGATGCGGCGAGCCGCAGATCCGGCGCATTGTGGCTGAGGAACTGAGCAAGGGCCTTTCTCCCATCCGCCAGAGCATCACGGAAAGCCTTGACCCGGAGCCTACCCTGCGCGACATCCTTGGCGGCATCGGCTGGCTGATAGGCTTGGCTGGCCTCGCCGCTTGGGCGCAGAGCCGCAGAACAAAGAATTGCTGAAAGTGCGGGCCGCTTCAGCGGAATCCCGCCTGTCTTTTCTTAATCCATCAAAAAAAAGGAGCAGAACAAATGCAGATCAAAGCCGCAGCCATGACCGCCGCCCTCCTCGCGCTGCTGACTGGCGAAGCCTTCGCCCACTTCGGCATGGTCATTCCCTCGGAGAACATCGTCACCCCGGAGAAGAAAGACATCACCGTGGATGCGTCCTTCTCCCATCCCTTCGAGATGATCGGCATGGACATGGTCAAGCCGAAGCAGTTTTACATGCTTTCCGGCAAAGAGAAGACAGACCTGCTGCCCCAGCTTAAAGAGAGCAAGGTCATGGAGCATCAGGCGTGGAAGACAGACATCACCATCAAGAGGCCGGGCGTGTACAGCTTGGTCATGGAGCCGCAGCCGTACTGGGAGCCAGCCGAAGATCTGAGCATCATCCACTATACTAAAACAATTATTGCCGCATTCGGCGACGATCAGGGCTGGGATGAGCCAGCAGGCATCGCCACCGAGATCGTGCCTATGACCCGGCCTTTTGGCAATTATGCAGGAAACAGCTTCACCGGCAAAGTGCTGCTCAACGGCAAGCCAGTGCCTGGCGCGGAAGTCGAGGTGGAGCTGTACAACAAGGATAAAAAATTCAAGGCACCGAGCGACTACCACGTCGCCCAGCTCGTCAAAGCTGACGAGAACGGCGTGTTCACCTTCACCTGCCCGCAGCCCGGCTGGTGGGGCTTCGCCGCCCTCAACGAGGCGGACTACAAGCTGAAGAACCCGGCTGGCGAGGAGAAAGGCGTGGAGCTGGGCGCGGTGCTGTGGATTTATCTGGATGAATACAAGAAAAGCAACTAAGCTCGGCTGGCAAAGGGTTCAATATGACTTTTGAGCAATTCAGCACAGGCAGCTCTCCCCTGCATCAGGCCGACCCGCGCGGCAAGCTGATCAGCGCGGGTGTTCTCAGTCTGATTTTCGCCCTCTGCCAGCAGCCGCGCACTGCCTTGGCCGGACTGCTGCTGTCTCTGCTGCTGACAGCAGCGGCACGGCTGCGCTGGGCCGCAGTGTTCCGGCGGCTGGTGGTGGTCAACGGCTTCAACCTCCTGCTCTGGCTGCTGCTGCCGCTGACCTACGGCGGCGCAGAGACTGTCCGTTTCGCTTGGTTTGATTTGAGCCTGAATGGCTTGCGGCTGGCCGCGCTGATCACCGTAAAAAGCAACGCGGCAGTGCTGCTTTTCATCAGCCTGCTTTCCACCTCCACAGTAGCCCGGCTGGGGCAGGGCTTGCAAGCCCTTCACTTGCAGCAGAACCTCTGTTTGCTCCTCCTCTTCTCCTACCGCTATCTCGGCCTGATCCACGAGGAATTCCTCCGTCTACGCCGGGCGGCGGAGCTGCGCTGCTTCAAGCCCTGCACCAGCCTGCGCACTTACCGCACCTACAGTCACCTGCTCGGCATGGTCATTGTGCAGAGCTGGAACCGGGCGGC
>NZ_JBLWEP010000003.1:0-5455 GCF_048287355.1 Candidatus Electronema sp. TJ | reverse complement strand
GCTGTGCCGCTCATTCCGTTCTTTGCAGTTTGCTTTTTCCCGCAGCTGCGCTAAAATGGCGGCTTAGGCATTTGCGCCGCAGATAGGACAGCCTTCACGCTGCAACGATCAATCAATAAGGAGCATCCCATGTTCGACCAGGACATACCCCCGGCCTACACCTTTGATGACGTCCTGCTCGTCCCCTCCGCGTCGGAAATCCTGCCGTCCGAGGTCTGCCTTGCCACCCGGCTGACCGACTCGATCCATCTTAATGCCCCGCTGGTGTCTGCCGCGATGGACACTGTGACCGAGCATCGCACCGCCATCGCCATGGCTAGAGCGGGCGGCATCGGCATCATCCATAAAAACATGTCCATCGAGGATCAGGGCAGAGAGGTCAGGCGGGTTAAGAAGTCGGAATCCGGCATGATTGTAGATCCAGTCACGGTGACCGAGGAACAGACCGTGGCCGAGGTTGAGGAGATTATGGCTTCGTGGCGGATATCCGGTCTGCCGGTACTGCGCGAGGGAAAATTAGTGGGCATTGTCACCAACCGTGACCTCCGCTTTGTCTCCAGCGGCGAACTGCGGGTGAAGGATGTGATGACCAGCAAAAATCTCGTCACTGTGCGCGAGGGCATCGGTCTTGAGCAGTGCAAGGCCCTGCTGCACGAGCACCGGATTGAAAAGCTGCTGGTGGTTGACGAAAATGAGAACCTCAAGGGCCTGATCACCATCAAGGACATCGAAAAGGTCAAGCAATACCCGATGGCCGCCAAAGACAGCAGCGGCAGGCTGCTGGTCGGTGCCGCCATCGGTGTGGGACCGGAGCTGCCTGACCGCACCGAGGCACTCGTCCAGGCAGGCGTTGATGTCCTTGTCTTGGATTCCGCCCACGGCCATTCGGCAGGCATTCTTCAAGCCGTGCGCGAAGTGAGGGCTTCTTGGCCAGATGTGCCGGTTATTGCCGGCAACGTGGCCACCGCTGAAGGCACTGCTGCCCTGATTGAGGCCGGAGCCAACGCAGTCAAGGTCGGTGTAGGTCCTGGATCTATTTGCACCACCCGCATTGTCGCCGGTGTCGGCGTGCCGCAGCTCACTGCCTTGCAGAACGCGGTGCGGGCGGCCAAGGAAAAGCATATCCCGATCATTGCTGACGGCGGCATCAAGTTCTCCGGCGATATCTGCAAGGCCCTCGGCATTGGCGCGAGCAGCGTGATGATTGGCTCGCTCTTCGCGGGCACGGATGAAACGCCGGGCGAGACCTTCCTGTATCAGGGCCGCAAGTACAAAGGCTATCGGGGCATGGGTTCACTCGGCGCGATGCAGCAGGGTTCCAGCGACCGCTATTTCCAGAAGAAGAGCAGCGAGCCGTCCAAATTAGTGCCGGAAGGCATCGAAGGCCGGGTGCCGTATCGCGGCCCGATTGCTGAGATGATCTATCAGCTCCTTGGCGGCCTGCGTTCTGGCATGGGTTACTGCGGCGCAGCCTCAATCCCGGAGCTGCACCGCCGGGCCAAATTTGTCCGCATCTCGCCTGCGGGCCTGCGCGAATCGCATGTCCATGACGTGATCATCACCCGCGAGGCCCCCAACTACCGCACCGAGGGCTTGTAAGACACCGCCATCATGCACAGCCACAGCATTATCATCCTTGATTTCGGCTCCCAGACCACCCAGCTCATCGCCCGTCGCATCCGCGAGCAGAAGGTCTATTCAGAGATTCACCCCTACACCCTGCCTTTGGCCCGGCTGAAGGAAATGCGTCCTGCCGGGATCATCCTTTCTGGCGGCCCAGCTTCAGTCTATGACGAGGATGCGCCGCTCTCCGATCCCGGCTTGTTTGAGCTGGGCGTGCCGGTGCTTGGCATCTGCTACGGGGCGCAGCTGATGACGCAGCAGCTTGGGGGGCGGGTTGAACGGGCAGAGCACCGGGAGTTTGGCAAGGCCGAACTGCTGATCAGCGATGCGTCCGGTCTCTTCAGCGGCTTGGAGACCGCGCCTGCGCATCACCAAGTCTGGATGAGCCACGGCGACCGGGTTGAGGAGCCTGCACCGGGTTTCATCGCCACTGCCACGAGTGCTCATTCGCCCTTCGCCGCTCTTCGTCACACAGACAAGCCCTTTGTTGCCGTGCAGTTTCACCCGGAAGTGGCGCATACTCTGATCGGCACGGACATCCTGCGCAACTTCATCTTCGGCATCTGCGGCTGCGAAGCATCTTGGACCATGCAGTCCTTTATTGAGTCCACAGTAGCGGCGGTGCGGGAAAAGGTTGGCAATGACCGAGTGATCTGCGCTCTCTCTGGCGGCGTAGATTCTACAGTGGTCGCGGCAATGATCCACCGGGCCATCGGCAGCCAGCTCACCTGCATTCACGTCAACAACGGCCTGATGCGCACCAACGAGAGCGAGAGCGTACTCCGCTTCTTCCGCGAGCGCACTGACTTGCAGGTGATTGACATTGACGCTGAAGCCTACTTCTTGGAGCGGCTGAAGGGCATTGCTGATCCTGAAGAAAAGCGCAAGCGCATCGGCTACGGCTTCATCGAGATTTTCGAGCAGGAGGCGAAGAAGCTGGGGCAGGTGAAATATCTCGCTCAAGGCACGCTTTATCCTGACGTGATCGAGTCCGTCGTGTTTCGCGGCAAAGCTCCGATCAAGTCACACCATAACGTCGGCGGCCTGCCGGAGCGTATGGCCTTGGCCCTGATCGAACCGCTGCGTGAGCTGTTCAAAGACGAAGTGCGCGAGCTGGGCCTTGAGCTGGGCCTGCCGGAAGAGGCTATTTTCCGCCAGCCCTTCCCCGGCCCTGGTCTCGGCATCCGCATCATGGGCGAAGTCACTGCCGAGCGGCTGCGCATCCTTCGTCTGGCCGACGTGATCGTGCTGGAGGAAATGAAGCGTTCTGGCTGGTACCGCAAGGTTTGGCAGTCCTTCGCCGTGCTGCTGCCGATTCAGACGGTCGGCGTGATGGGCGATGGCCGTACTTATGAGCATGTCATTGCCCTGCGCTCGGTGGACAGCCGCGACGCGATGACCGCCGACTGGTCGCAATTGCCTTATGATCTGCTGGGCCGGATTTCCACCCGCATCATCAACGAGGTACGGGGTGTCAACCGGGTGGTGTATGACATATCCTCCAAGCCGCCCGCCACTATTGAGTGGGAATAAGCTGTTCCGGCGCAGGGAGCCGTGCCTCCTCTGCGCCTGTTTTTTCCATATTTCACCAAAATCATAAAACATATTGTAATCCCATGCTGAAAACAGGAATTTATGTAGATGCGGAAAATATCAAAATGAGCGGCGGCTACGGAATGCGCTATGATGTCTTGGTTGATATTGCCAACACGCCAACCTCCACGCTGGTGCGCGCCAACTGTTATCTGGCCGAAGACCGCGACCGCACCAGCAAAGAGCCGGATTACCGGCAGAAAGTCTATTTCTATCACAATATCCTGCGCCAGTGCGGCTTCAAGATCATCAAAAAGTTTGTGCGCCGCTATGAGGATGAGGAAGGCAATGTGACAACCAAGGCCAATGCCGACATGGACTTGGCCATTGATGCCCTGCTTCAGGCCCGCAATCTTGACCGCGTCATCCTGCTTACCGGCGACGGTGATTTCATCCGTCTCGTCACTGCGTTGCAGAACATGGGCTGCCGGGTGGACGTGATCGGCTTCAACAACGTCAGCCGCGAGCTGCGCGAAGCGGCAGACTCCTTCCTCTCCGGCTTTCTTATTCCCGGCCTGCTGCCCTTTCAGCCCGACGAGGTCCATCACGATCAGCCCGGCGAATGGCAGCGCGGCACAGTGGCCAACTTCAACGCTGATCGCGGCTTCGGTTTCTTCCGTTTCTTCAGGATGCAGGATCAACACATGCTCAAGCCGGAGACGGTCTTTTTCCACCTCTCCAAATCCACATTGGAAGGCGACTACTACTTCCAAGATCCGACCCGGATTTTCGAGTTCCGCATTGTTGAAAACCCCAACAATGAAGGCCGCTCCGAGGCATGGGACATCCGCTTGGTGCGGGAGAGCTGACGCAGCAAGCGCACTCTGCCTGCGCGCCGACTGTGCAATGCGGCGTGCAGGCAAGCCATCATTTTTCAGCACATTTTGAATTCCATCCGCATCGCAGCAGGAGCATCTTATGGCCGCCCAGAAAAAGAAAGGCAGTTCCTTGAAAAATATCGTCACCGTGCTGACTGCCGTTGCCGCCGGAGCCTTCCTGATTTTCAAAGGCCAAGCACCGGCAGCCCTGCGCGACTACATTCCGCCGCCGCTGCAGTCAATTCTTTATCCTGAGCAGGGGGCAAAGAAAAGCGGCGGAGTGAAAATGAACAATCTGCCGCCGACAGAAGGAAACACCAAGATCAATACCTTTGACAGCGCGAAAAACAAGCTGGAGCAGCTCTACATTGATGCCGGACATTTCACCACCTTCTACTGCGGCAGCACTTTTGACGAAAATTTCAAGCTCGACCACAGCAAAAGCGGCTTCCGCTTCCGCAAAAACAAGGAGAGGGCGAATCGGGTTGAATGGGAGCACATTGTCGCGGCTGAATCCTTCGGCCAAAGTTTTTCTGAATGGCGCGACGGTCATCCCGACTGCGTGGACAGCAAAGGCCAGCCCTACAAAGGCCGCAAATGCGCGGCCAAAGCCAGCAAGCTCTTTCAGCGGATGGAGGCGGACATGTACAACCTTGTGCCTGCCATCGGCGAGGTCAACGGCGACCGCAGCAATTACCGCTTCGACATGATTCCTGGCGAGAAACGCGAATACGGCACATGCAACATGGAGATTGAAGGCAGCGTCGCCGAGCCGCCGGACGACAAGTTTGGCGACATAGCCCGCACATACATGTACATGGAAGCGGCCTATGGACGCGGGGTGATCGCGCAGTCGAACATCAAGCTCTTTGAGGCGTGGAACAAGATGGATCCTGTTGACAAATGGGAATGCGAACGCGCCCGGCGGGTCGAGAAAATTCAGGGCAACAAAAACACTATTCTCGAAAAAGCCTGCAAGCAGGCCGGATTGTAAGAGAGCAGCCGACCGGCTCTGAATTTCATGAAGTACTGAAGTTCGCTTTTCTGCTGCTTGACTGCTCCATCAGACCTTTTGCAGAACTCAACAAGCAGATTGCAGCGGAGAACGAACCGGTTTTGTCTCTTTTCTTGCCCGCTTGCAAAGCAGTTTGGCTTGGCAGGAGAGGAATCCTGCCGACTTGACAAGAAGTTGCACTCGGCAGAAGAAGCATTTGGCCGAGCAGCAAAGATGTTTGGCTGACTAAGAAAGGGGCTGGAGTCGGCTAAACCCCTTTGCTTCTCAGCCAGAAAGAAGTTTGGCCAAGCCGGAATCCTTTCCGGCCGAGCCACATTTCTTGGCTGCCGAGCAGGACTCTTTCTTTGCTTAACCCAAGTTGCGACCTGCAACAACTTGGGTTGTCACTGCTTCTTGAGGATTTCTC
>NZ_JBLWEP010000002.1:14978-34839 GCF_048287355.1 Candidatus Electronema sp. TJ | reverse complement strand
CCCTCTTTTTCCAAGAAGGAGGCCGCAGGCAGGAAGATCACCTCGGTCTTGACCGCCTTTGGGTCAGTGCCCGGCTTCTCCCAGAAGGCGGCCGTCTCAGTCATGAAGGGATCGGCCACCACCAGCATGTCGAGCTTGGCCAAAGCGTCATGCACCAAGTTCAGGTTGGGGCTGGAGACCATCGGATTCTGGCCCATGATGTAGAGCATCTTCATGCTGTCTTCATAGGCGGTCTCGAAGATGCGGAAGATGGAATAGTTCTTCTTCGCGTTCTTCTTGGGCAGCCAGCTATAGCCGTAGTCGTTCTCCGCCGTAGCGTTCTCACCAAACCACGCTTTGAGCAGATTGATGAAGAACTTGGCCCGGAAGGTGCCGGTGCCTTTGGTCCAGTCCGCCAAGGAAGGCTGATTGTGATTGGGGCAGGCCAAATAGCCCGGCAGAATGTTGAAGAGCAGGGCCATGTCGGACGAGCCTTGCACGTTCGGCTCGCCGCGCAGGGCGTTGATGCCGCCGCCGGGCTTGCCTATGTTGCCAAGCAGTAGCTGGAGGACACCGAAGGAGCGGATGTTCTGCACGCCGACTGTGTGCTGGGTCATGCCCAAGGCGTAGAGCACGGTGCCGGGCCGGTGCTTGACCAAGGTGTCGGCGATCAGCTTGATGGTCTCTTCCGGGATGCCGGATATCTCCGCGCCGACCTTCAGCGTGTAGCGTTTGAAAAAGTCCTTCAGCTTGGCGAAGACGCAGCGCGGATCCTCCAAGCTCTCGGCCTTGAGCGGCTTCTTGGTCTCCGGGTCGAGCTGATAGCCCCAGGAGGCGGTGTCGTATTTGAACTCCGCCGTGTTGTAGCCGGAGAACAGCCCGTCATTAAAGGCGAATCCCTCAGCCGGAATAAGCAGGGCGTTGGTATTCAGCTTGACGTAGTCGGCATCGTAGAGATTGTGCTCGACGATGTAGTTGATCACCGCGTTGAGAAAGGCGATATCGGTGCCGGGCCGGATGCAGGCGTAGATGTCGGCGAGGCTGGAAGTGCGGGTGAAGCGGGGGTCAACATGAATGACAACCGCCCCTTTCTCCTTGGCCTTCATCAGCCAGCGCATGGACATGGTGTGGTTCTCTGCGCAGTTGCTCCCTTCGATCAGAAAAACCTTGGCGTTCTTGAAGTCCAGCCAATGATTGGTCATGGCCCCGCGCCCAAAGGACGCGCCGAGGCTGGCGACTGTGGAACTGTGGCAGAGCCGGGCCTGATGCTCGATAAAGACTGCGCCGAAAAGACGGCTCATCTTGCTCATCAGGTAGCATTCCTCGTTGTTGTTCTGCGCCCCGCCGAGGAAGGAAATGGCATCGGTGCGGTTGACCGGAAATTCCTGCTCGCCGTCCTTCTCCGTGGCGATCCAGTGTTTGTCCCGCGTCTCTTTGATCTTGGCCGCAACTTTGGTGAGGGCCTCGTCCCAGCTGATCTCCTGCCATTTGTCCGAGCCAGGAGCGCGGTAGAGCGGGGTTTTGATCCGCTGATCCGAGTTGGGAATGGCGGCCATCGCCGAACCCTTGCTGCACAGGGCACCCTCGTTGATGATGTGGTCTGGGTCGCCTTCCAAGTTGATCAGCTTGCCGTCCTTGACATGACAGAGCATTCCGCAGCCGCAGGAGCAGAAGGTGCAGATCGAGGTGAACTCGCTGGCGTTTTTCGTTCGTGATTCTTTCAACGCGGCGGCGTGGATGGGCTTGGTGTTGAAGCCAAGCTCGGCAAGGGTCAAGCCCGCGCCGAGACCTCCGCCTGCCTTGAGCAGGGAGCGGCGACTGAGTTTCATGCTGCGCACCTCGTGTGATTATTTTTTATATATGAAATAATTTGCAAATATTACAATGCGGCACGGCGGCGCATATCCTGTGCGCCAAACCACAACGTGGCAACCATTGCCGAGCAATATATATTCGCGCCGCACCTCATGTCAACTAAAAAGATAGGAACGATCATTTTTGCTTATATCAAGCAAGGAGACGCTGTTGTTTGATAAAATGACCATGCGCTGCCATTCCGGCCGCAGGGAGGAACCTCGGGAGTTCCCGCTCCGCTCAACCGTGCTGCTGCGGCAGGGTTCTGCCGGATTTCCCACTCTTCATCCGCCTCAACTCACGCTTCATTCGCCCTGTTTCACGCGTCGGATGCCCTATATCACGCGTCAGATGCCTCGACTTACGCTTCATCCGCCTCATCGTGCGCGTCGGATGCCCAATGTCACGTTTCATCCGCCTCATATGAAGCTTCACTCGCCTCAACCCACGCTTCATTTGCCTTGTTTCAAGCGTGAAACAGCGCGTCTCCAGCCTGCTGCGGGGCGTTTTCGGCCATCTGTTCCTCATCGTTGGCGATGAGCGGCCTTGGCCAGCAGCAGGCGGTCTGGGGCGAAGAAATCTGTTTGAGAATCTGCCATACGAGGATATACTCCTCTGGATGCGGAACGCGGCCAATGGGAGCCGGCGCACGCTCATCTCAGCACTGTTCTGAGGATGGAGCGGAGCTGCGGCAGGAAGCGTCCGCATCGCTCGAACGGGCAAAGGCCCGCCAGATCATGCAGGCATGATCTCCGCAAGGAGAGCCTGCGCCATCGAAACGCCCTTGCAAGGAATCTGCGCGATGAGCCACCTGCTCTTTCAACTCAGCCTTGCGGCCTATCTTGCCGCCGCAGCGCTCTACACCGTCTTCTTCATCAGCCAGAAGAAAAAGCTCCATGCCGCAGCCCGCGTCGTTTTCTGCGCCGCAGCCGGGCTGCACAGCCTCAACATCGCGGCCCGCTACGCTGAGGCCGAGCACACGCCGATCACCAGCATTCATGAGATCATCTCCTTCTTTGCCTGGTCGCTGTCCTGCTGCTACCTCTCCTTCCGCTGGCGCTATGCGGTGAAGAACTTCGGCAGCTTTGCCGTGCTGCCCATCACCGCCCTGATGCTGGCCGCTGCTGCCGCGCCGCAGGCCATTCTGCCGCTGCCGCCGGAGCTGCGCACTTGGCTGCTGCCGTTTCATGCGTCTATCTCCATTGTCGCCTACGCCTGCCTTTCGCTCGCAGCCATCGGCGCACTGATGTATTTGATTCAAGAGCGGCAGCTCAAGCGGAAGCGCTTCGGCTTCTTCTATCACCGCCTGCCCTCGCTGGATGCCTTGGACAGCCTCAACCAGCACTGCATCGGCATCGGCTTTCTGCTGATGACCTTGGGCATGAGCATCGGCACAGTCTGGGCCTTTCAGCTGGGCGGCAACCGCGGTTTAGGCTGGCATACCAAGATCATCAGCGCCATGATCACCTGGCTGCTCTATGCGGGCCTCATGCACCACCGCTTTGTCAAAGGCTGGCGGGACAGACATGCGGCCCTGCTCACGGTGCTGGCCTTTGCCGCCGTGCTCCTGACGCTCTTTTTCCTGCTGATCAAGGGAGGGAATTGAGATGGCGCGTGAGTCCATTGTCCTGCTGGGGGTGAACCACAAGAACACCCCGCTGGAAATCCGCGAGAAGCTGGCCCTGACCGGCGGCTATGTCGAGCCGCTCAACCTTCTGCGCCAGCTGCGCGGCCTGAAGGAATATCATCTGCTGTCCACCTGCAACCGGGTGGAAGTGCTCTTTGCCTGCGAGGAGCCGGAGCAGATGCGGGCCGAGGTGCTGGATTTGCTCTTCGCAGGCCGGGTCAGCCAGAAGCAGCTGGACAGCTGCGTCTACACGCATGTCAATGACGAGGCGGTGCGCCACCTTTTCACTGTCGCCGCCAGCTTGGATTCCATGATAGTCGGCGAGGCACAGATCCTTGGCCAGCTGAAAGAAGCCTTCCGCCATGCTTCAGAGCTGAAGACCGCCGGGCTGCTCCTCAACAAGCTCCTGCATAAAGCGTTCTCCACGGCCAAGCGGGTGCGCACAGAAACCCGCATCGGTGCCAGCGCGGTTTCTATTTCGTATGCCGCTGTGGAGCTGGGCAGAAAGATCTTCGGTGATTTGAAGGGCAAGCGGGCCATGCTCGTCGGCGCAGGCGAAATGGCTGAACTGGCCGCCGAGCATCTGGTTGGTCAAGGCATTGCGGAAGTGGTGGTGGTCAACCGCACCTTGGAGCGGGCAGTCAATCTTGCCGCCCGCTTCAAAGGCCGGGCCGCCGGGCTGGACGAGCTGGTTGAGCAGCTGGCTGAGACAGACATCCTCATCAGCTCCACCGGCGCGGCTGGGCTGGTGCTGCGCAAACAGGATGTGGCCTCCGTCATGCCGCGCCGCCGCAACCGTCCGCTCTTCCTGATCGACATCGCTGTGCCGCGCGACCTTGACCCGGAGATCAACAGCCTCGACAACGTCTATCTTTACGACATCGACGACCTCAACAGCGTGGTCGAGATGAACAAGGAGCAGCGGGACAAGGAGGCGGTCAAGGCGCACCGCATTGTCGAAGAAGAGACGCTGAAGTTCATGCGCTGGCTGGAGGCGATGGAGGTCACGCCGACCATTGTCGAGCTGCAAGCCGCTGCTGAATCTATTTGCAGAGCGGAATTAGAGAAGACGCTGCCGCGCCTCAACGGCTTGGGCGAGAAGGAGCGGCAGAGCGTTGAGCGCATGGCTGCGGCGATTGCGGCCAAGATGCTCCATCATCCGCTGCAATACCTCAAGTCCGAGCATGTCTGCGCAGACCGGCAGGAGCGCATCGCCGTGGTGCGCAGCCTGTTTGGCCTCAGCGGGGATGAAGGCCCGGCGGCTGAGGCATCCGATTGATCATTTCACAGCACCGCCTCTCAATCTCGCCACGCCCTTGGCCCGCTCCTCACCAGCGCCCAGTCTCTCTCCGCACCGCTTGTCTCTCCCGCCGCACACCAGTGAGGAGCCACGCCGCACACTGGTGATGTCCGAGCCTCGACACTGGTGTGCAGCCGCTCTCGACACCAGTGTCGAAACTGCCTGCACACTGGTGTGAAAACTGCCTCCTCACTGGCGCCATCCTCTATCAGGCCGCATTCCTTCTCTTTTTTATCGACAGAAGCGGCGGCCAGCTTCATGTCTCGCGCCCAAAGGCACGATTGGCTGTGATGAGCTGACGGGAGTGCCTCGCGGGCGTACACAGCCTCTTCGGCCTCAGCGGCGACGAGCACCCGGCGGCTGAGGCATCCGCCTGATCATTTATTATTTTGTGACAAATGCCGCAACATCTTGACGGCCCAAGCGCCTTGTGCTATACGATAGAGTTAAGCCATGAGGCTGATGCAGATATCTCAATACATTAAAGGGAGCTGGAGTACATGAAAAAACTGGTGATACTTGGAGCGGGCTGCGCAGGGACAATGGTTGCCAACAAACTGCGCAAGCGGCTGGACCGCAACGAATGGTCCATCACGATTATTGACAAAGATGACCGGCATATTTATCAGCCCGGCCTGATCTTCATCCCTTTCGGCATGTACAAGGCTGAGGATATTATCCGCACCCGCAGCGAGTTCATCGGCAAAGGGATAAACTTTGTCGTTGATGAGATTGTCGCCGTTGACACTGCAACCCAGACCGTGGAGACCACGGCGGGCAAGTATGAATACGACAAGATCATCGTCTGCACCGGCGTGACCATTGCGCCGCAGGAAATTCCGGGCATGATGGAAGGCTGGCAGACCAAGATATTTGATTTCTACACCTTGGAAGGCGCAGTAAATCTGGAAAAAAAGCTGCGCACTTTCAAAGAAGGCAAGATGGTGCTGAACATTGCCGAGTTCCCCTACAAATGCCCGGTCGCGCCGCTGGAATTCGTCTATCTGGCTGACTGGTACTTCACCGAGCGCGGCGTGCGCGACAAGATCGACATTCATTTTGTCACCCCGATGACCGGTGCCTTCACCAAGCCCAAGGCCTCCGCCTACTTCACCAAGGTCATGAAGGAGAAGAACATCAGAGTCACTGCTGAGTTCATTCTCGCCGAGGTTGACAGTGCCAACGGCAAGCTGATTTCCGCTGCCGGAGATGAAATCGAGTGGGATCTGCTGGTGTCCATTCCGCCCAACGTTGGCGCACGGTATTTGGTCAACTCCAAGGTTTCCATGGATGAAGTCGGCTATGTGAAGACCAACAACCACACGCTACAGGCCGAGCATCACAAGAACATGTATGTGCTCGGTGACAACACCACCATTCCTACTTCCAAGGCCGGTTCGGTCGCCCATTTTTCTGCTGAAATCATGGTGGAGAACTTCATGCGCGAGATCAACGGCGAGCCAGTCCGTCCCGATTACGACGGTCATTCCAACTGCTTCATTGAGACCGGCTTCGGCAAGGCATCTCTGATTGACTTCAACTACAAGTACGAGCCGCTGCCCGGCAAATTCCCGCTGCCCGGCATAGGGCCGTTCTCGCTCTTGGGCGACACCAAGACCAACCACTGGGGCAAGATGATGTTCAAGTGGGTCTATTGGAACAAACTGCTGACCGGCGAGGAGCTGCCGCTTGAGGCGCAGATGTCTCTGGCAGGCAAAGTTCAGGATTAAGGGGGCAGGTTATGACCAATGAAGAGAAAATTCTCGCCCGCCTCGATGAACTCACCGAGGAAGTGCGGGAAGCCAAACGGGCGGTCAGGCCCTATGCGGAGCTGAAGCAGGAGCTGGAGCCGCTTCTGCACTCCATCGTGCGCGAGGCGACAGACCGCCTGAGCGGCCTGGACAAGCGCGTGGATTTGGAGAAGGTCGGCGACATGGTCGGCCAGACGCTGGCATCAAGCAAGAATATTGCCGATGCCGTCAAGACGCTGGACAGCGTCATGGAGTTCAAGCGGGATGCCGCGCCGTACGCCAAGGAGATGTTTCATGAGCTGACCCTGAATCTCCAGACCGCGCTGCAAGGCTTTGAAGGCGAGCAGCTTCAGGAGCTGATCAGGCAGTTCATCGTCAACATGGGCAACATGGCCGAGATGATGAAGATGCTCAGTTCCTTCATGGACATGAAGCAGGATGCGTCCCATCTCAGCGGCCCGGTCTTCAATGATGTCGTTGACCGTCTGGACAGTCTGAAGGCGCACGGCCTGCTTGATGACTTTGAGCGGATGCTGGCGATTGGCGAGCGGGTCAGTGCTAAAATGAAGATGATTGACCTGAACAAGGCCAAACCTGTCACTGGCATCTTCGGCATGATGTCTGCCCTGAAACGCCCGGAAGTGCAGGAAGGGCTGGGCGTGCTGATTGAACTGGCGACTGTTGCGGCAGCGTTGAAAGAGCCTGCGGCAGAACCCGCTGATGTGTCCTGAAGAACGCTCCCGCCTGATTGAAGACGAAGTGTTTCTGCTGGCGGACTCCGGCGAGCTGCCGGAGGTGGCGTATCATGCCTCCCTCTGGCAGCTCTGCGGCGAGCCGGACGGCCCGCGCCTGCGGCTGACCGAAGCAGAGCTGCGGCTGCTGCAAGATGCGGCCTTGCGCCGCTGCCAGCGGATCATCCTCCGCGACCTCACTCCCGCTTTCCGCGACCGCCGCATCTGGCGCGGCCTGCGGCGGTGCATCTGCAACTGGCGGCGTTATCTCGCCTTCTGCCACAGAATCGAACGGCCGCCCAATCAGCTCTTTCAAACGCAGACCGCAGCAGCCCTGACGGCCTATCTCACTCAGGAGCTGGCCGAACTGCGCAGCGGAATGCGGCAATGCAGCTCAGTCAGCTGCACGGACGAGGAGCTGCTGGATTTTGCGCAACAGCTTGGCGGCCTACTGCCGGAGGGCTGGGAAGAGCTGACAGAGCAGGCCGCGCTGGCGGAATAAGCCAGATTTCCATCAACCCAAAAAAAACATATGAAAAAGACAGCCGTCCTCTTCCCCGGCCAAGGCTCGCAGCAGCTGGGCATGGGCAAAGCCTTCATCGAAGCTGATCCTGAGGCTGCCGCGCTGATGGACATGGCCGAGCGCGTTTCCGGCTTTCCCCTGCGTCGACTCTGCTTTGACGGCCCGCTAGAAGAGCTGACCCGAGTACTCCATCTGCAGCCTGCCCTGACCGCCGTCAACCTGATCTGCTGGCAGCAGCTGCGCAAACTGCTGCCCGGATTTGCTCCGGCTTGGGCTGCCGGGCATTCGCTGGGCGAGTATTCTGCCCTGCACGCTGCGGGCGTGCTGTCTGCCGAAGACACTGTCGCCCTTGTCACCAAGCGCGGCGAGTTCATGGAGCGGGAGAATGCCGCTCATCCCGGCGGCATGCAGGCTGTGCTCGGCCTGAGCATTGAGAAGGTTGAACGCCTGCTCGCTGAGTACGCCGGGGCGGGCATGGTTGTCGTGGCCAATCACAACTCGCAGCAGCAGATCATCATTTCCGGCGATGCTGAAGGGCTGGATGGCTTCAGCGAGGTCTGCAAGGCCGCCGGAGCCAAGAAGGTCGTGCCGCTGAAGGTGGCGGGCGCGAACCACAGCCCGCTGGTGGCTGGCGCAGTGCCGAATTTCGCCGCCTGCATGAAGAAAATCTGTTTCAATCCGCCAAGCGCGCCGCTGCTCTTCAACGTCACTGCCGCGCCGGAAAGCGATCCAGCGGCCATCCGTTCCATCATGGCCAAGCAGATCGCCTCGCGGGTGCGCTGGCATGAGTCGGCCTGTCAGATGATCGCGGACGGGGTGGAGGTTTTTCTGGAGCTTGGCCCTGGCTCTGTTCTCACCGGCCTGATGAAGAAAACTCTTCCTGCTGGCAGCGCGGCGATCTGCGTGCAGGCGGACTGCCCTGCATCTCTGGCAAAAGCCGCACAGCTCATTCAGGGCGGCTGAGACTTGGCACGCTGCTGAGTGATTTTTCCGCCGTCCGATTCCCGTCAAAAACATCGCTCGTGGTTAAAAAAAACATCGAGCTTAAAATGGATCACTTTACGGCGGTACTTTGGGGTAAAGTGCTGCCGTAGATTGGATCAAATTACGGTCGTAGTTTTTAAAAACTACGGCTATACTTTTTCCGGGCGGTAGCCGAGGGCAGGACTGGCTGAGCGGCGAGAATCTCATTGACCTTTCCGCATCAGCGCAGAATTCTTCCCGCTTGACATAAGGCCGCGCATCGGGTAAATAATTTTCTTTCCTGCGCAGCCGCTGTTCAGGATGGCGGAGCATTTTTTCCTATCGGACTGATCATGTTTGAGAATTTAACAGAACGCCTTGAAGGGGTCTTCAAGAGGCTGCGCGGCCACGGCACGCTGACCGAAGAAAATATCGCCGAAGCCATGCGCGAGGTGCGCACGGCCCTGCTCGAAGCTGATGTCAACTTGCAGGTGGTGAAGGACTTCGTCGCCTCAGTCACGGAAAAGGCGGTCGGACGGGAAGTGCTGTCCAGCCTTGCGCCAGGGCAGCAGGTGATCAAGGTTGTCTATGAAGAGCTGGTTGCTCTGCTTGGCACCTATGCCGAGCCGCTGCGTCTTGACGGACGGCAGCCGGTGGTGATCATGATGGCCGGCCTGCAAGGTTCAGGCAAGACCACCACTTCAGCCAAGCTGGCCCGCCTGCTGCAAGAGAAAGGCCGCAAGCCTTTCCTTGTCCCTGCCGACGTGTACCGCCCGGCGGCCATTGAGCAGCTGCACGTGCTGGGCGGCCAGATCGGCGTTCCGGTCTTCAACTCCACCACCGAGCAGAGGCCTGCGGACATCGCCCGGCAGGCTGAGGCACAGGCCAAAGCCGAGGGCTACGACACCGTCATCCTCGACACCGCAGGCCGCCTGCATGTGGACGAGGAGTTGATGGCCGAGCTGAAGGAAATTGCCGCCGCTGTGCCGCTCTCCGAGGTGCTCTTTGTCGCTGACGCGATGACCGGGCAGGATGCGGTGACGGTGGCGGCTAAGTTCAGCTCTGATCTCGACATCAGCGGCGTGATCCTGACTAAGATGGAGGGCGATGCGCGCGGCGGCGCGGCCCTTTCGGTCAAGCAGGTCACCAAGCGGCCCATCAAGTTTGTCGGCGTGGGCGAAGCTCTCGATGCCTTGGAGGTCTTCCATCCTGACCGCGCCGCCTCGCGCATTCTCGGCATGGGCGATGTGCTCTCGCTGATTGAGAAGGCTGAGAAGGTTGTTGATGAAAAAAAGGCCCAACAGCTGGCAAGCAAGCTGCGCAAGAACAGCTTCACGCTCGAGGATTTCCTCGACCAGCTTCAGCACATCAAAAAAATGGGCAGCTTGGAGCAGCTCATGAGCATGGTGCCGGGCATCAACAAGCTCCGCCAGCTCAAAGACGCGCCCCAGCCCAGCCAGAAGGAGCTGCTGAAGACCGAGGCCATCATCCTTTCGATGACCAAGACCGAGCGGCACAATTACAAGATCATCAACGCCAGCCGCCGCATCCGCATCGCCAAAGGCTCAGGCACCTCGGTGGAGGAAGTGAACCGGGTGCTCAAGAGCTACGCCATGATGCTGAAGATGATGAAGAAGATCAGCGGCAAGGCGGCGGTCGTGAAGGACGGCCAGCGGCGCAAGCTGCCCAAGGGATTGCGGCGTTGAGATGTCGCAGGGGTGAACAATCTTTCGCCCCTGCATAGCACAGAAAGAAAATTTCCCGCTGCATCCGCACAGAATTTATCAGCCGGGCAACCGGACGCACACCATCCACAGGAGAACAGAAAAAAATGGCAGTACGCATTCGCTTGACCAGAAGAGGCCGCAAGAAACAGCCGTTCTACCGCATCGTCGTGGCAGATTCGCATTCCTGCCGTGACGGCAAGTTCTTGGACATCGTCGGCACCTACGATCCGCTTCAGGAGCCTGCGGCCATCCGCATTGACGAGGGCAAGCTGGCTGACTGGATGGGCAAGGGCGCACTGCCGTCCGAGACCGTCAAGACCCTGATTGACCAAAATAAGAAAGCGGCGCAGGCTGCCTGATTGCGGTCATGAAGGACTTGGTCTCGTTCATCGCCGCTAAGCTGGTGGATGCGCCGGAGCTGGTGGAGACCTCCCAGCGCGAGGAGGGGGACGCGGTGACGGTGGAACTGAAGGTCGCCAAGGAAGACCTTGGCAAGATCATCGGCAAGCAGGGCCGAACCGCCCGCTCCATCCGCACCGTGCTGGCCGCTGCGGCGGAGAAGCGGCAGAAACGCTGCCGTCTTGACATACTTGAGTGAGATGAACGACGACAAGGGCCTTGTGCTGTTGGGCCGGGTTTCTGGGCCGCACGGCATCAAGGGGGAGCTGAAAGTCCGCCCTTATTCCGGCGAGCCGGAGAGCCTGCTCGGCTACAGCTGCCTGCTGCTGGCCGTCGGTGAGAACGCGGAGCCGAAGGCATGGAAAGTGGAGCAGTCGCGGGCGCATAAGAGCTGGACTTTAGTCAAGCTGGAAGGCTGCTCCGACCGCAGCAGTGCCGAGCAGCTGCAACGGGCTGACGTGTACATCCGCGAGGACGAGCTGCCAAAGCTGAAGGAAGGAGAGTTCTACCTCCGCGACTTGGAAGGGAAATTAGTTAAGACTGAGGATGGCAGCGTCGTTGGTGTGATCACCGGGCTGCTGACCGGCGGCGTACAGGATATTCTTCAAGTTGAGAATAATGGTCAGGAGCATCTGATCCCCTTGGTGCCGGAATTCGTCATCAGTTTGAATGAAGATGCCGTGATAATGGCTTTGCCGTCTGGTCTCTTGGAGATCAACTCCTGAGCCGTGTATTTTGAGATACTGAGCATTTTCCCGGAGCTGTTCGCTTCGCCGCTGCAAGAGGGCATCATCCGCCGGGCTATCGCTGCCGGACAGATTCAGGTCAATCTGCACAACATCCGCGACTGGGCCGAAGATAAACACGCCATGACTGACGACCGGCCTTTCGGCGGCGGCGAGGGCATGGTGATGAAGCCGGAGCCGCTGGCCGCCTGTCTGCGCGATGTGCAAGACGATGCGCCGGGACATGTGATTCTGCTCTCGCCACGCGGTGTGGTTTACAATCAGCGCAGTGCCGAACGGCTGGCCGGGCTGAAGAAAATCGTCTTGGTCTGCGGGCGCTACGAGGGCGTGGACGAGCGCTTCTGCCAGCGGCATGTGGACGAGGAGCTGTCCATCGGCGATTACATTCTCACCGGCGGCGAGCTGGCCGCCTTGGTGGTGCTGGACTCTGTCACCCGGCTGCTGCCGGGCGTGCTTGGCTGCGCGGATTCGGCGGAGAAAGATAGCTTCAGCCGCAACCTGCTCAAGCACGGGCAGTACACAAGGCCGCGTGAATTCGAAGGGCTGGCAGTGCCAGAGGTGCTGATGAGCGGCGATCACGCCAAAATTGAGGAGTACCGCTTTCTGGAGTCGGTGCGGCTGACCTTGGCGCGGCGGCCTGAGCTGCTGACTGCGGCGCAGTTCACCCCTGCCGAAGAAAAACAGCTCAAAAGGGCCGGATTTTATGCACAGGTGCAGCAGGCACGAGCCGGACATGGATGCTGAATTTCATATGGATGTCGCTCTGATCCATCATCCCGTGGTCAACCGCAAGGGCGAGATCATCGGCTCGGCAGTGACCAATCTTGATCTGCACGACATCGCCAGAGCAAGCAAAACCTTCGGCATTGGCAGCTACTGGGTGGTCACGCCCTATCCGCTCCAGCAGGAGCTGGCGACCGGGATCGTCGGCCACTGGACAGAGGGCTACGGCGGCGTGGCGGACAGCGACCGGGCTGCGGCCTTGGCCCTGATCAAAATCCGCGCCAGCTTGACCGAGGTCATTGACGAGATGACCCGGCGGCATGATGGCCGACGGCCCAAAGTTGTAGCCACCAGCGCGGCTTCAAGCGGTGAAAAACGGATCAGCTTCTCCGCCCTGCGCCAAGAAATCGTCAGCGAGAGAACGCCCGTGCTGCTGCTTTTCGGCACAGCTTGGGGACTGGCCCCGGAGGCTCTGGCTTTGGCGGACGCGATGCTGCCGCCCATCTCCGGGCCGGTGGCCTACAATCATCTTTCGGTGCGGTCCGCCGCATCTATCGTGCTGGACAGACTGCTGGGCCGCCGGGAAGAGGCTGATCAGCATTGAGACTACAACGAGCAATCACGCAGGAGCGGCAGGCCCGCATAAAGAGGAAGAAAATGAACATCATTGACAGAATTGATCAGGAATCCATGCGCTTCGACCACCCGGACTTCCGTCCCGGCGACACGGTCAAAGTGCATATCCGCATCATCGAGGGCAACAAGGAGCGTGTGCAGATTTTTCAAGGCGTGGTGCTGCGCCGCAAGCGGGGCATGATGGATGCCACCTTCACTGTGCGGAAGATTTCCCACGGCGTGGGCGTGGAAAAGACTTTTGCCATGCACTCGCCCCGGATTGACAAGATTGAGGTGGTCTCGCACGGCAAGGTGCGCCGCTCGCGGCTCTACTACTTACGCGACCTGCGCGGCAAAGCGGCCCGCATCGGCGAGCGGCAGCGGAACCAGCAGGCCGCTTAGGCTTGATGCCGTCTTGGACGATGCCTTTCTGTTCCCGCCGCAGCCCGGCGGGAACACTTTTTTTCATGAGCAGCGCTTGCACGAGCATGGCCTGTTCCGCATCGCCGGCGTGGACGAGGCCGGGCGAGGCCCTCTTGCCGGGCCAGTGACGGCAGCCTGCGTCATTCTTCCCCCTGACAGCGATCATTCCCGCTGGAAAGATTCCAAAAAGCTGACTCCGCTCCGCCGCGAGCGGCTCTGGAGCGAGCTGCGCCTTTCAGCGGCCTTGATTGGTATCGGCCTTGCTTCGGCTGAAGAGATTGATCAGCTCAACATCCACCGCGCCTCGCTGCTGGCCATGCGCCGGGCAGTCGAGAACTGCGCCGACAAGGCGGGGAATCTCCCTGACTATCTCTTGGTTGACGGCCTGTTCAAGGTGCCGGTCAATCTGCCCCAGCTCGCCTTGGTCAAAGGCGAATCCAAAAGCGCGTCCATCGCCGCCGCGTCCATTGTCGCCAAAGTGCTGCGCGACCATCTGATGGCTGACTGTCACGAGCAGTATCCGCAGTACAACTTCCTCCAGCACAAAGGCTATCCCACCAAAGCCCACCGCGCCGCCATTGCCGAGCATGGCCCTTCGCCCATTCATCGCCGCAGCTTTCATGGCGTGCGGGAGTTCTGCCGCTGAACAAGGTTGACATTGCCCGCCATCTGCCCTACAAAAAAAGAAGCGGTTGCATCTGCGGCAGCGGGCCGCATCATTTTATTTCCCGAGGAGGAGAGGAAATCATGATTGATTCTGTCGGCACCCCGGCTTTATATCTCGGCTTCACCCTGCTGGTCATCGTCCTGCTGGCGGTGGATTTTGTCGCCCTGCGCGTGCAGGGCAGCCACAAAGTGAAGGTGAAGGAGGCCGCAGCCTGGTCTGTGGTCTGGATTCTCGTCTCGCTGGTGTTCTGCGGCGGCTTCTGGTGGTATCTCGACAGCGGGTTCGGGCGGGAGATCGCCAACAAGAAGGCGCTGGAATACCTCACCGGCTATCTGATTGAAAAATCATTGGCCGTGGACAATGTCTTTGTCTGGATCACGTTGTTCGGCTTCTTCGCCGTGCCGCCTGCTTTTCAGAAACGGGTGCTGCTCTACGGCGTGTTGGGAGCCATTGTCATGCGGGCGGCGCTAATTTTCATCGGCGCGATGCTGCTGGCCAAGTTCCACTGGATACTCTATGTCTTCGGCCTCTTCCTTGTGCTGACCGGGGTGAAAATGCTGATCTTCTCCAGCCATGAGCCGGACTTGGAGCAGAATCCGCTCCTGCGCTGGATGCGCCGCCACATCAAAATCACCAACGAATACCACGGCGAGCATTTTTTTGTCCTGCAACAGGGGGTGCGCTATGCTACGCCGATGTTTGTTGTCCTGATCTTGGTCGAGGCCACAGACCTGATCTTCGCGGTTGACTCCATCCCGGCTATCTTTGCGGTGACCAGCGATCCGTTTATCGTCTTCACTTCAAATATTTTCGCCATCCTCGGCCTGCGGGCGATGTACTTTCTTCTTGCCGACATGGCCGAACGCTTCCATCTGCTCAAGTACGGCTTGGCAATCATCCTGATCTTCATCGGCATCAAGATGCTGCTGCTCGACCTCTACAAGATTCCGATCGGCATTGCTCTTGGCATGGTCGGTCTGATTCTGGCCGCATCCATTGCGGCCAGCTTCCTCACCTCGCGCAGGCAGTGACGCGCCCTGCGCAGCAGCAGGACGCAGGATCAGCCTTCCGTCAGAAAGACCCGGCGCAGCCGGTAGAAATAGTCTGCCCCTGACCACAGCGTCAATATCAGAGCGATATAGACCAGGAACAGACCGATCTCATGCAGGAAGGGAATCGGCAGCACGCCGAGCGGAAAAATGAGGATGCCAAGCCCGACGTACTGGGTGATGGACTTGATCTTGCCCAAGCCGCTGGCCGCGACCACAATCCCGACCGACGAGGCGATGCCGCGCAGGCCGGTGACAAGGATTTCACGGGAGAGGATGAGCAGGGCAATCCAAGCCGGCACCCGGTTCATCGGGATGAGCATGATCAGGGCGGTGGTGACGAGGAGCTTGTCCGCCAGCGGGTCAAGCAGCTTGCCGAGCGTGCTCACCGCGCCGTAACGACGGGCCACGTAGCCGTCAAGAAGGTCGGTGACAGCGGCAATGGTGAAGATCAGGCAGCAGAACACAGCCAGCGGCCTGCTCTGCTCCAGCATGAGCAGCACAGCCAGCAGGGCGGTGAGGGCAAGACGGGCGGCAGTGATCAGATTGGGCAGGTTCTTCATCGTACGCGTTCGGTTTTGTTCCGGCAAAGCAATGGCTCGGCTCATCGTCGACAATGTACCGCGTTTTGCAGCGGGACGCTGTTCCTTTTGTGCGCCGAGGAAGATTTTTTGGCAGCCGCTGCTTGGCTTTTTGGGGAAGACCGGCTAATCTGAACGCCCCAACAGAAAACAATGCCGGACAATCCAGCAAAAAAAGGAGCCAAACCATGAGCGCCCATCCGCTGGCAGGCCTGCCTGCCCCGCAATCCATATTAGTCAATGTCCCGGAGCTGATTTCCGCCTATTACACCCTGCATCCTGATCCGCAGCAGGAGACGGAACGGGTCAGTTTCGGCACCTCCGGCCATCGCGGCAGCTCGCTCAAGCGCAGTTTCAATGAGGCGCACATCTTGGCGGTGACCCAGGCGGTCTGTGACTATCGCACAGAGGCAGGCATCAGCGGGACCTTGTTCATGGGCATGGACACTCACCCGCTTTCCTGGCCCGCGCAGCTCACTGCCCTGCGGGTGCTGGCCGCAAACGGCGTGCGGGTCTGCATTGCTGCTGGTTCCTCGCTCTATACGCCCACGCCGGTGATCTCTCACGCCATCCTCAACCATAATAACAAACAAGGCGGACCGCTCTGTGACGGCATCGTCATCACGCCGTCCCACAACCCGCCTGCGGACGGCGGCTTCAAGTACAATCCGCCGCACGGCGGGCCAGCGGACACGGACGTGACCAGCATAATCGAGGCCCGCGCCAATCAGCTGCTGGAAACAAAGCTGGACGGGGTGCGGATGCTGCCTTTGGCGGACGCGCTCAAAGCGGAGTCAGTGCTGCATTACGATTATATCCGCCCCTATGTCAGCGAGCTGGACCAGGTGATCGACATGGAGGCCATCGCCAAATCCGGCATCCGCATCGGCGCGGACGCGATGGGCGGATCAGGCATGGCCTGCTGGGCCGCAATCCGGGCGCGTTACGGATTGAACATGGAAATCTTCCATGACACGCTCGATTCCACCTTCTCCTTCATGCATTGCGACAAAGACGGCAAAATCCGCATGGACTGCTCTTCGCCCTATGCCATGGCAGGCTTGGTGGCCATGAAAGAGGATTTTGACATCGCCTTTGGCAACGACACCGACTTTGACCGTCACGGCATCGTCACCAAAAGCATGGGCCTGATGAACCCAAATCATTACCTCAGCGTTGCCATTTCCTATTTAGCGCAGAATCGTCCGCAATGGCGGGCGGATTTGGCGATAGGCAAGACTTTGGTCAGCAGCTCGATCATAGATCGGGCCGCAGCCGCGCTGGGCCGCACCGTGGTGGAAGTCCCGGTGGGCTTCAAGTGGTTCGTTGACGGCCTGCTGCACGGGAAAATCTTCTTTGGGGGAGAGGAAAGCGCGGGCGCGAGCTTCCTGCGCAAGGACGGCACAGCCTGGAGCACCGACAAGGACGGCATCATCCTCAATCTGCTTGCGGCTGAGATCACCGCGAGAACCGGGCGCGATCCGGGGCAGCAGTATCAAGAGCTGACGCGGCAGTTCGGCGCGCCGGTCTATGCCCGCATTGACGCTCCGGCCACGCCCGCGCAAAAGGCGGTGCTGAAGAAGCTGCAGCCGGAGGACGTGAAGCTCAAGACGTTGGCCGGAGAACCAATCCTCTCCATCCTCACCAAAGCTCCGGGCAACAGCGCGGCCATTGGCGGCCTGAAGATCGTCGCGGAGAACGGCTGGTGCGCCCTGCGGCCTTCCGGAACTGAAGACATCTACAAAATCTACGCCGAGAGCTTCCTGGACGCAGCGCATCTGGCCCGGATTCAGGACGAGGCCAAGGCGATGGTGGCCGGGCTGATCTGAACGGCTGAAGAAAGGGCATCAGGCGGCGGCGAAGAGGGGCGGAAGGTAGATCAGCCCGCCTTCCTCTTCGCCCAGCACTCCTGCATCTGCGCACGTTCTTTGCAGCAGGACTGCCGCCTGCTGCCGCTCAAGCTTTGAGCAAGGCTTAAATCGCTGTTCTTGACATCACCACCACGCCATTTCTCGGCATATTGATGGTGATGGAGCCATTTCTGGAATTAGGATTGTTGCCATAGTTGCCAACTCCATCCCCTCCGAACTCCTGACCGTCGCTGTTGAACAGCTGCGTCCAATCTCCGGTCTCACCGTTGGTTGGAACAGCGTAATGATACATGTCATGGCCGCTGTAATTCCCTGCGACGATCAACACATCAGCATTCCATTTTCTTTTGAAAGCAAACCAGCCCCAAGCAGGATAATGCAGCCATTCAAATGAGCTGTTTCTTCGCATCAATGGATTGTATCGCTTCTTGATGTCGATCAATGTTGTAAACATATGCTTAAATTGAGGGCCAGGAGTGATTTTTTCGAGTTCCCAATTTAAAATATGATCAAATCGGGCATCATTGAACGCGCCTTCCATGGCGAATTCATCGCCCATGAAGAACATGGGAATGCCCGGAACAAAAAAACTCAAGGCATACATCATCCGCGCTTTCTTTTTTGACCAATAATCACCCCGCCAGCCGCCAAACTCGCTCACAGGATAGAATTTGTGAGCACTCTTATTCCCATCCCACCAGCATTCATCATGACTGTTGGCATAAATAATCCGATTGTGCGCCTCAGGATAGTTGCCTCCGTTGATCGCCGCCGCAATCTCAGCCTCTTTTCCTTCGGCAAAAGGCCATAAAGCATTCTCCATTCTTTGATGGAAGTTAAACCATCCGGCATCAAAGTTTTCATAGCGGATCATCCAGTCTTCGTAATCTCCAGATCCCTCTCCCCAATGCTCACATATGAAAATCTTCTTCGGATGAGCCTGTTTCAATCTCCAAATAAGGTTACGTAAAACTTCCTTGCCGCTGTTTTCTCCTGCATTGGTGTTTTTGTTGACGATTTGCGAGGTGAAATCAAAGCGGAATCCGTCAAAGTGCAGCTCTTCCAAGAAATAACGGCAGCTGTCTTCGATATATTTCTGCACTTCATACTTGGACCAGTCAGGAGCCAAGCCAAAACTGCCTCCACGTTGATTCCATGCCTCCTCACCGCTGAAATAAATATTCCTTCCGTCTGTTGCGTCATAATTCCATAACGGCCCTGAATCGCCAGCTTTGCCAATATGATTGTAGGCAACGTCTGCGATCACGGCGATATTCCTCGCGTGCGCTTCATTGATGAACTCTTTCAGCTCATCATAAGAAGTTCCGTCTCCCTTTGTGCTTCCATAGGAAGCTTCTATGGCAAAGTAGCTGACTGGAGAATAGCCTATGTAATTGTCTCCGTTGTATTCGTTCACAGGAAGCAGCTCGATGACATTCACGCCCAGCGACTGAATGTAATCCAGCTTGTTCTTCAGCTGCTTGAAGTCCCCTTTTCTCCTGTCGCTCCATTCAAAATGGTAATTATGTCCAGATGGGTCTTTCCAATCAGCATCTCCTCTGCCAACATATCCGCCTTGAAAGAGCTGATAGATAACCATGGAGTCAAATGCCGGAGGTGTGAAATTCTCATCCGTCCATGCAAAGCGGTCAGGATCTTTATAAATGGAATGCGAGCAGCTGTGCTGCATGGCTCTTGCGTATGGGTCTATTCTGAATTTTAATTCACCTGACTTGAGGGTGATTTTGAACCAATATCCGTCTCCGTCCGCAAGAGGAAAATCAACTCCAGCAGGAAGTGTCCAATACCCGCTCATCGAGGTGTTTTTGTAGTCAACCTTTGTCGCAACCATGTCAAGAGCTGGAACAAATGATGTCGTGTCAGCGCGAACTAATTCCACCTTTGCTGCATTTGGTGCCCAAACAGTCAGTTTTTTCATCCTTTCCTCCATTTTTTAAAAAGAATACGTCCTCCCAGTCCAGCTTTCTCAGCCGCACGGCTTCTCAGCAGCCGCATAGTACCACTTGTCTGAAAAGAATCAAACGGAAAGCTGTTGACACCCAGCCGCAGCCGCTGAATAATAGAGCGGTTGCGCGGCGGCCTGGGCCAAATCCGCTTCTCCTGACGCTTGAGGCGCGGCGCATGAGCCTTGAGCTGCCAGCCCTTCAGCTTCAACGCAGAGCAATTGCGGCAAAATCAGGCCCGGATAAGGCCTTATCTCCTTCGGACAAGGCTTGATCCGCCTCGGACAACGTTTGATCTGCGGCAGATCGTGTTCAATCTGGAGCAGATCAGACGCAATCCGCCGCAGCTCGTGTCCAATCTGGAACAG
>NZ_JBLWEP010000002.1:11517-14002 GCF_048287355.1 Candidatus Electronema sp. TJ | reverse complement strand
GAGCGGGCCATCCCGGACATCAATGACGGCCTGAAGCCGGTGCAGCGGCGCATTTTGCAGACCCTGCGCAACATGGATGACGGGCGTTATCATAAAGTGGCGAATGTGGTCGGCGAGACCATGAAGCTGCATCCGCACGGCGACCAGTCTATCTTTGCGGCCTTGGTCAATCTGGCCAACAAAGAGCTGCTGATAGACCGGCAGGGGAACTTTGGCAATGTCTTCACCGGCGATCAGGCCTCGGCGGCGCGTTATATTGAATGCCGCCTCACGCCTTTGGCCCGCGAGACGCTCTTCAACCCAGACCTGACCGCCTTTGTTGATTCCTATGATGGCCGGATGCAGGAGCCGGTGAGCCTTCCGGCCAAGCTGCCGCTGCTTCTGCTCCTGGGAGCGGAAGGTATTGCGGTGGGCATGGCCACAAAGATCATGCCGCACAATTTGGGCGAGCTGCTGCAAGCGCAGATTGATTATCTCGAAGGCAAGGACTTCACCCTGCTGCCTGATTTCCCTGGCGGCGGGATTGTTGATGCCTCGGACTACCAGAGCGGCAATGGCCGCCTGCGCTGCCGGGCGCGGATGGAGCTGAGTGACAAGACCATCACCATCACTGAGCTGCCCGCCGCGCTCACAACAGAGAGCCTGATTGAATCGGTGGAGCGGGCGGCCAAAGCGGGGAAGATCAAGATCGCCTCGATCAGCGATTACACTGCCGAGAAGGTGGAGATTGAGATCAAGCTGCCGCGCGGGGTCTATGCGGAAGAGGTGGTGGCCGCGCTGTATGCCTTCACCGACTGCGAGCTGAGCGTTTCGCCCAGTCTGGTGCTGATCAAGGACAATCTGCCCTGCATCATGGGCGCGGAGGAGGTGCTGCGCCACAACACGGACAAGCTGCGCCGCGATCTGGAACAGGAGCTGCGCATCGAGCGGGGCCGCCTGCTTGACCGTCTGCACGCCGCGACCTTGGAGCAGATCTTCATCGAAGAGCGGCTCTACAAGCAGATTGAAGAGGAGAGCAGCGCCAAGGCGGTGAGCGATGCTGTGCGCCAAGCTTTGGAGCCGTTTGCGGACAAGCTGATCCGCAAGCCGGACAAGGAGGACATCGAGCGGCTCTTGGACATCCGCATCAAGCGCATTTCCCGCTATGATCTCAGCAAGCAGCGCAAGGACATTGACGAGCTGCGGCGGAGCATCGCCAAGACAGACAAGAGCTTGGAAGATGTGACCCTGCACAGCAAAAATTATCTGCGCGGCCTGCTTGAGACCTATGGGCCGCTGTTCCCCAGAAAGAGCGAGCTGCTCGCCTTTGACCAGGTGGACGCGCGGGAGGCGGCCATCTCCAATCTGCTGGTGGTCTATGACCGCGCTTCCGGCTTCATTGGCCATAAGGTGAGCGCGGCGCAGGCCGAGCTGCAGTTCCCCTGCTCGGATTTGGACCGGATCATGCTCATTTTCCGCGACGGCTTGTACAAGGTGATTCCAACGCCGGACAAGCTCTTTGTCGGCGGAGAGCTGCTCTGGGCCGGAGCGGTGAAGAAGCAGCTGGTCTTCAATCTGATCTACCGGGCCGGAGCTGTGAATCTCAGCTACGTGAAGAGGTTCAGGATGCCCGGCTTCATCTTGAACAAAGAGTACCGCCTGTTCGAGGAACATAAGCGTTCGGCGATTCAGCTGCTCTTGATTGGAGAAAAGGGCCTGCGGGCAAGAGTCAGTCTTGTGCCCTCAGCCAGAGCGCGGAGCAATGCGCTGGAGATCGACTTTGACGAGTACCTGATCAAAGGCGAGGCGGCCCAGGGCAAGCGGCTCAGTGAACGGGCCGTGCGCAAGGTGATCGACATCAGCGGCCAGCCGAAGCAGGAGCCGCCTGCCGCGCCTGCGCTGCCAGGGCTTGGGCTGCCCGGCTGAGGTTGTATGCCTGAAAACGAGGCCCAGCCTTTGTCCGCCGCCGCGCTGAAGACTGTCAGCAAGGGGACTGGAGTGTATCTGCTGCTGGGCGGGCGGCAGGAGGTGCTCTATGTGGGCAAGGCCAAGAACCTGCGGCGGCGGCTGGCGCAGCACGCCCGCGCCGCCCGTGCGGAGCACTCCAAGACTGCGGTCATGCTGGCCCAAGTGCGGCGGCTGGAGACCATCCTCACGGCCACGGAAAAGGAGGCCCTGCTGCTTGAGGCCAGCCTGATCAAGCGGCACCGGCCCAAGTACAATGTCATCCTCCGCGATGACAAGCAGTACCCGCTGATCAAGGTGACGGTGCAGGAGGAATGGCCCCGTCTTCTTGTCACCCGGCGCAAGGAGCGGGACGGCAGCCGCTATTTTGGCCCCTACGCCTCAGGTCCAGCCCTGCGCGAGACCCTCAATCTGCTCCATTCGCTCTGTCCCCTGCGCCGCTGCCGCAGGCTGGAGCAGCGCAGCCGCCCTTGCCTCAACTATCAGCTCCGCCGCTGCCTCGCGCCCTGCGCCGGACTGGCGGACAAAGCCGCATATCAGG
>NZ_JBLWEP010000002.1:0-11071 GCF_048287355.1 Candidatus Electronema sp. TJ | reverse complement strand
CGCCTGCATGTTCCGCAGCGGGGCGGCAAGCTGCGGCTGCTGCGCATGGCGATGGAGAACGCCGCCGCCGCTCTGGCCGGGCAGGAGCAGACTTGGCCGCACATCGCTGCCGCGCTGCGCGACAAGCTCCGCCTGCGCCGTCTGCCAGAGCGGATCGAGTGCTTAGACATCTCCAATCTGCTGGGCAAGCAGGCTGTGGCTTCGCTGGTCTGCTTTGTCCAAGGCGAGAAGAACGCAGGCGGCTGCGCCCGCTTCCGCATTCTGCGCAAGGATGAGCCGGATGATTATGCGATGATGGACGAGGCCCTGCGCCGCCGGGCCGCTGTCTGGCAGGAGCAGTCAAGCTGGCCTGACCTGCTCCTGCTTGACGGCGGCAAAGGACAGCTCGGCGTGGCAACGCGGGTGCTGGCGGAGCTGAGTCTGCTTGACCGCGTGGATCTCGCCGCCCTTGCCAAGGAGAAAGAGGAGGAGGGCGAGAAGCTCTTTCTGCCGGGCCGCAAGAACCCGCTCCATCTGCCCCGGCATTCAGCCGCTCTGCTCTTCCTGATGCGCGTGCGCGACGAGGCCCACCGCTTTGGCATCTGCCTGCACCGCGATCTGCGCAGCCAGGCCGCCCTGCATTCCGAGCTTGACCGCCTTCCCGGCGTGGGCAAAGCGCGTCGGCAGCAGCTGTTGAAGACTTTGGGCAGCTGGCAGCGGATTCAGGAGGCTTCAGCAGCAGAGCTGGCTGCTGTGCCAGGCATTGGAGCAAAGACCGCTGACGATATCTGGCGGCGGCTTCATGAAGAGAGCCTTGTGAAGTGAAACCGCTCAGACCGCAAAGAGCCTCGTCGGCTGCTCCTGTCCGGCGATATCCACATTGAAGGCAGGCTGATTCGGCCCGAACGCCTCCTGCATTCGCGCCGCCGCCAGCTCCGGCAGATTGTTGGTGCTGCTGAGGTGGGCCAGCACCACCTGCCGCAGCGGCGAATCTGTCAGCTCGGAAAGAAAGCGGGCTGCGTCTTCATTGGCCAAATGCCCGTGGCTGGAGCGCACCCTTTGCTTGACCGGAAGAGGATAAGGGCCTTCAGCCAGCATCTGCGGATCGTAATTCGCCTCCAAAATCAGAGCATGGCATGACCGTGCCCGCTGCCGGATCAATGAGGTGACCTTCCCGGTGTCAGTGCAGCAGCAGATAGAGCTTCTGCCGTCGCAGAGCGTGAAACCCACCGGGTCGGCGGTGTCGTGGGAAATGCGGAACGGGTGGACATGCAGCTCTTGCAGGGCAAAGGCGCAGCCGGTCTCGAATTCAGCCCGCTGATGCAGCGTTTGCAGTTTCGCCTCAGCAGCGCGGTGGGTTCCAACATTAGCATAAACTGGCAGGCCAAGCTGCCGCGACAGCACCCCGACCCCGTTGGTGTGGTCGCTGTGCTCGTGGGTGAGGAGTATGGCGGTGAGATGTTCGGGAATGCGTCCGATCAGGGCAAGACGGCGGCGGATTTCCTTGCCAGAGAAGCCATTGTCGATCAGCACTGCGGTTGTGCCAGATTCAACAAATATGGAATTGCCTCTGGAGCCGGAACCGAGGACGCAAAAATTCATGCGCAGGACAGGAGGGAACGGGATAAGAAAAACAGGAGGCTATGTTCAGACAGCCTCCTGCTTCAGCCGCAGTGGAATGACAGGCAGAACTCAGCGGTTCATGGCTGTTGTCAGCATCGGCGGCTCCGAAGTGCAGTCGCCCTTCGTTATCACCAGCACACCGGCCTCGCTCACCGTCACATGGTCGGCGACTGCGCAGCCGCCTGAGCTGACCGTACGCTGTGCCGCTTCCAGCGGCCCTGAGACGGTGCAGGTCATTGACTCACCTGCGGCTAAAGCAGCCTTCTGGCAGCTCACCTCGTCGAAACGCTCATCCATCACCCGGACATTAACCAGCGTGACATTGCCGGTGTTGGTGACCTTATAGGCGCAGCTGTTATTTTTTTCGTCGCATCCGCTCTTTTCCACCGCACTGATGGCAATGTCTGGTTGAGCTGCCGCCTGCTGATCGGAATTGCCGCGAGTCACAACTTCCTTAGCCGAGCCAAAACCAGAAATAAAAAATGCGCAGCCCAGCAGCAACCCGACGATGGCAAAAGCTTTTCCTTTCATAATACGCTCCGAAGGTTGAAAAAGAAATACAATCACAGCCTATGACATTTCCTCTTGCTCTGGGTGTCGTCGCAGGCTGCTGTGAACTCTTCTGCTTTTCAATATACTGCAAAGAAGTCTGCGTGTCAACCATCATGCATGATTTTCCTCGCCGGTTAAAGAAGTTGCATAACAGTCGGCCCTGCCTCCTCCTTAGGAGTGCTGTCCGGGCCGACATCGGCGGATGGAAATACTTCAGACGCACGCTGACGGGGTGCGGAGTGAACTTGGCGAGACTATGAAGACCGTGTTTTTTCAGACTGCTGCGCTTCCCTTGTCCCGGTGAAGGCATCGGCCTGATGCTTGTGCTGCTGCGGGCATAAAAATTGAACGCCATGCCGAGCAGCAGCTTCGCCGGGGCGCAGAGGAGGTGAAAAAGTCATCCCAATCCGCTTCATGCCAAAAGCGGCGCACAGCATTTCGTCAACACTCAGTTTGCTGACAGGGCATCGAAAAAGGATGATCCGGAGGAAGCAGCCAAAACCGGCGGGAATCGTCCTGACAGAACAGCGGCAGCTCGATCATAGACATCCAGCGCAAAGAGCGGATGCGGATGCATGAGCGCAGCGGGTGGTTGAAGGGCAATCCCGTTTGACTTCTGATTTCAGCCATTATACAGTGAAGACATGCGGGCTTCAACCGCCCTTCTTTCTGGATATGGCGCAGTCCGCGTCTCCTCTGGTTTCCGCCTGTTTATGGACAAAAAACTGCATTCCTACCTCAAGCATCTCCGCTGCTGGTGCGCGGCATGTTTTGTTTTCTGGACGCTCCTGCTCAACGGCTCCTTTGTCCTCCTTTCTTTCAGCGAATGGAGCAATCTTAAATTCATAGGCAGGGAAATCGGCCTGACCGCCATCCGCAAGGATTACATCTATCAGCTCTGGAATTCCGGCCACGGCGGGGTGCTTGCCGCCGCCAACAGCAACACGCTGATCAATCCGGCCAAGATGACCCGCGAAGCCTATCTGCTTGAGCAGGAGCGTTTCGGCATCCGGGGCAACATCACCAGCCTGCGGCTGCTGGACAAGGACAATCATCCTGATCCTTGGGAAGAGGCTGCGCTGCGCCGCTTTGATGCAGGCGCGGCGGACGTGGCTGAGATGATCAGCAAGGGAGGACAGCCCTACATGCGGGTCATGATTCCTGCGGTCATGGACCAATCCTGCTTCAAATGCCATGTTGAAAACAACTATCCGCCGGGCAGCATCCGGGGCGGCATCAGCGTCACCCTGCCGATGGAGGAGACGGTCATGCTCTTCAAGGAGCAGATCAAAACCAGCCTGTTTTATCATCTGCTGATTTACCTGATTGGCGTGGCCGGTCTGTGGATTTTTTATTTTCAGACCAGCAGGCAGTTCAGCCGCCGGGCGGCGGTCGAGGAGCGGCTGTCGGTGCAGGAACAGCATCTGCGCGGCATTGTCGACAACATTTCCAACGGCATCGCTGTCTATGAGACCGAGGATGGCGAGAACTTCCGGCTGAAGCGGATCAATCCCGCCGGCATGCGCATCGCTCACATAGAATCGGGCGGAGATATGGCGGGCCGCAGCCCTGAAGAGATATTTCCTGGTTTTGCCGAGACCGGCTTGGCCGAGGTTTTCCGGAGGGTGGCCCGGAGCGGCGAACCGGAGAATCTCTCGGTCTCCTCCTGCATCCACGGAAAACGCGGCGAAGAGGAATCGGCACCGCCTTGCTTGGAATATTACGTCTATAAACTGCCCACCGGCGAGATTGTCGCGGTCTATGAGGATGTGACCTCACGGAAGAAGGCCAGAGAACAGCTCATCCGCAAAACTGAGGAATGGGAGAGCACCTTTGACGCGATCCCGGACATCATCACCTTGCAGGACAAAGAGATGCGGATTATCCGCGCGAATCAGGCCACTTTTGAATTTTTCCATCTGCCGCCGGACAAGCTGATCGGCAAAACCTGCCACAGCCTTTTCCGGGGCAGCGAGCAGCCCTGTGAAGGCTGTCCAGGACAGCGGGCAATGCTGGATCTTCAAAAACACTGCGGCGGCATCGAGCATAAAAACATCAGCCGCTTCTTCAATATCTGCGCCGCGCCGGTGATGAACATGGCAGGCGAGTTCCTCTATTTCGTCTACATCGCCCATGATGTCACAGACAAGAAAAAGCTGGAGGAGGAACTGTTTCAAGCCCAGAAGATGGAAGCCATCGGCACATTGGCAGGTGGCATCGCACATGATTTCAATAATATCCTTGCCGCCATCCTTGGCTACGCCGAGCTGGCCCGGATGGAGCTGCCAGAGGGCAGCAGCGCCTCCGGCGATTTGGAGCAGGTGATCATCGCCGGCAACAGGGCCACCGAGCTGGTCAAGCAGATACTCACATTCAGTCGAAAGAACGCGCACCAGAAAAAACCGCTGCGGATTCACCTTATCGTCAAAGAGGCAGTGAAAATGCTGCGCTCCTCGCTGCCTTCCTCAATCAGCATCAAGGCGGAGATCGATGAAAAAAGCGGCCTTGCATTGGCGGATCCGACCAATATCCATCAGATCGTTTTGAACCTCTGCGCCAACGCCTCTCACGCCATCGGCAGCAGGCAGGGCAATTTAGAAATCATCCTCAAGCGGACTGAGCTGACGGCAGCGCAGCGGGAGGATAGGCCGTGGCTCCAGCCCGGCTTCTACATAGTTCTCACGGTGCGGGATGACGGCAGCGGCATGGACGAAAAAACCAAGGCCCGCATCTTCGACCCTTATTTCACCACCAAGGAGCAAGGCGCGGGCACTGGTCTGGGGCTGGCTGTCACACTCGGCGTGGTGGAGGACTGCGGCGGCTTCATCGAGGTTGAGAGCGAGCTGGGCAAGGGGGCAGCCTTCCATGTCCACCTGCCCGCGCTGCCGGAGGAGGATATCGAGCAGTCAGACGAGGAGGGAGAAATGCCGCTGCCCGGCGGCTCGGAGCGCATCTTGGTTGTTGACGACGAGCCGTCCATTGTCCACATCAGTCAAGCCATCCTCAGCACCTTGGGCTACACTGTTATGGCCGAGACATCGAGCTTGGCGGCATTGGAACGGCTGCAAGCACGGCCCGATGCCTTTGATCTGCTGCTCACCGACCAGACCATGCCCGGCCTGACCGGCAGCGAGCTGGTCAAGGCTGCGCTCCAGCTGCGTCCTGATCTGCCGACGATTCTCTGCACCGGTTACACCACCGCCCTGACAGAAAAAGAGGCTCTGGGCTTAGGTGTGCGCCGTTATGCGATCAAACCGCTGAACACGGCTAAACTGGCCGCCTTGGTCAGAGAGGTGCTGGATGAGGCGAAGACGCAGGCTCAACCTTGAGCTGCTGGCAGATCGACATGCACAGCTGCGCCTGCGCCTGGCGCAGACTCCGCCCGGATGCAGCCGCCGTGCTGCGTGACGATGAATGCGGCGATGGTCAGCCCCAAGCCCATGCCTTTGACCGCACCCCGCGTTTTGCTGGAAAAGTAGGGATCAAAAATATTGGGCAGATCTTCCCTGCGGATGCCCCGTCCGTGATCGCTGACCGTGATGCGGACATGCTTTCCGGCCTTGAGTCCGGCTGCCTCGTTGCCAGTCAGCTCGATGTTTTCCGCGCTGACCGTGCTTCGGCCTCCTGCCGGAGCCATCGCCTCGGCAGCGTTGCGGAGCAGCTCCCGCAGCATCTGGGCGATCTGGCCAGGATCAGCATGGATTGGCCAAAGGTGCTCCGGCAGGCGCAGCTCAACTCCGGCTCCGGCCTCCTGACAGACGGCGGCCAGCAGCTCGGCGGTCGGCACGGCCTGCCGCTCCGGCGGCGCGAAGCTGGAAAAGAGCAGGAATTTGTGGGCCAGCTCCTTGGCCTCCGAGGCTGAGACGATCGCCTGTCTGAGAAAGTCCAAGGACTGATGGGCAGGATGCAGTTTCATCATTGCCAGTTCAGTGCTTCCTATGATAGCCATCAGCAGATTGTTGAAATCATGGGCTATGCCGCCGGCCATCATCGAGACGGTCTCCAGTTTCCGGCTGCGGATCAGCTCCTCCTCCATCTGCTTGCGGCGGGTGATGTCCACGCAGTACTCGATCACCCGCGTGATCTTGCCCTGCCTGTCCGTCACCGGACAGGCGTGAATCTCCATGATCCGCTCTTTGCCTCCAGAATCCGGCCAGACATGCTCCAAGGTCACCGGCCGGCCTTGAGAAAGCACCTCCTCAAGGGGGCAGCGCAGGCCCTGCTCGGAGCAGGGGCGGCTGAAGCCGTGCATGTACTGGTAGCAGGTTTTCAGATGGTCGCGGCCTGCGGCTTGGCTGCCTGCGGCCCGATTGGCGGCTAGGATGCGGCAGGTGGCCGCGTCGATGACCGCGAAGGGATGGGGCAGGGAGTTGATCACCGTGCTGAGAAAACGGTTCTGCTGGAGGATTTCCGAACTGCGCAGCTCGATCTGCTTTTCCAAGCTGTCGCGGTGCAGGCGTATCTTCTCCTCTGCCCGCCGCCGCTCTTTGATCTCCTTGGTCAGCAGTTCATTGGTATGTCGCAGCTCGGCGGTTTGCTCGCGCACATGCTCTTCCAGCATGTTCCGCTGCATGACAATGGCGGACATGGCTTGACGGTGCTCCACGGTCAGCCGCCATTTCTCCAGCAGGGCACTGGCCGACTGACGAATTTCAATCGCTTCAAAGGGTTTTTTCAGAATCAGCAGCTTGTCGGCTGAGAGGAGGACAGAGCTGATCTCCTGCCAAGAATAGTCGGAATAGGCGGTGATGACCACAAACTGGAGCTGATAATCTTCCTGCTGGAGCCGCCGGATGGTTTTGAGGCCGTCCATACCGGGCTGAAGCCGCATGTCCACATAGGCGACCGCGTAAGGCCGCCGTTCCTGCCGTCCCAGACGTACCATCGACACTGCCTCTTCGCCCCGAAATGCGGAGTCGATCAGCAGCATCGGCGGCTCCTCAGCTGAAGCCTTTCTGCCGATAATGTCGGCAACCAAACTGTCCAACTCCGCCGATTCCCTCGTCTGCAGCAGTATTTTTCTGATGTCTCGGTGGATATCAGGATTATCATCAACTATTAGTATCCTGCCGTCGCCGTCGTTTTTTCTCATGTCCTCCTCCAGCCTCTGTCGGCAATTCCAGCCGGAACCGCGCACCACAGCCTTCGCCTGGACTGAATGCGGTCAGTGCCCCCCCCATCTCCGCCGCCAAGTTCGCCGAGTTGTGCAGGCCGAAGCCGTGACCGTCCTCCTTGGCTGTGAAACCGAAGGCGAAGAGCCGCTCCATCACCGCGCTGCTGATACCCTTGCCGTTGTCCTCCACTTCCAAGGCCGCCCGTCCTCCTTTGACGGGCAATAGTCGCAGGATGATCTTTCGACCGTTCGGCCCGGTTCCGTCAAAGGATTCAGCCGCGTTGCTGATCAGATTGCCTGCGATCTGAAGAATCTTATGCCGTTCACCCTGCATCACTGGCAGAGGCTCGTAGTGCCGCTCCACAACGATTTTTCGGTCGGCGATTTTCTGTTCGAAAATTTCTAAGCTCTCCTCGATTATCGAGGAGAGATCGAATTGCTCAACAAGCCCCTTGCCTCTGGCCGCGTCCTGCTGGGTGCGGATGATCTCCACAGCCCGGCGGACATGCCGGAGCTGGCAATCGGCTTCTTCCTGCATCTTAGCCTGCTCCTTGATCAGCTGGCTGGAGAGGCTGGCGAAATACAGCGGCAGCTTGCGGCCTCTAGGATCGAGGCTGAAAAAGGCCGCTGGGTCGTCTTTGTGTTCCTCGATCAGCCGGACAATTTCCGGCAGGGTGGTGCTGCTGCTCTTTCTCGCCATCTCGCCCAGCCGTTCCGCCGAGACCGAGACGCTGTTCAGGGTGTTGCCGACATTGTGCAGCACCTCGGTAGCCACTTCGGCCTTGCCCGCCATCCGGGAAGTGTCCAGCAGTTTTTTCAGGGTGCGCACATGCTCCACCGCCAAGGCGCAGACACCTGAAAGATGCAGAGCAGCGTTCAGATAGGAGCGAATGTGCTGGGGAAAGGCGACCTCTTCCACCAGCACCACGGCGACGGTCTGCTCTCCCGCGCCGATGCGCAGGAAAAAGCTGTCGCCATTTTTGGTTAGCTGATGCTGTCTGTGGCTTTCCAAGCAGAACCGCTGCGCCGCCTGCCGCTCCTCCTCATTTAGCTCCGTCAGCCGTTCCGTCACCAGACCGTTTTTGCTTGCCGATAAACAGCATATCCGCCGGGGTGCGAAGAGCATAGTAAACAGCCCCGCAATGCCGGTAAGCACCTCCTGCTCAGAGTTGGCCTTGACCACCAAACCAAGCAGATCAAAGGTCATGGCAGCCTGAGCGTTCTGCTGGCGGGCCAGCTCCTTTTGCTGTTCCAGCTCCTGCTGCCGGTGCTCCGCCGCGATTTTGGTCAGCAGCAAACCGTGATATTCCAAACCCACCGGAACGATCTCAGCGGGCAGTCGGAGAAAGGTGGACAGCTCGTCCAAGTGCCAGACCGCCATCTCATCCGTGCCGGTATCCAAGAGCACCAAGCGGCTCACTTCCTGACCGAACAACTCGTGCTGCACCTTAAGCCGGTCTTCGCCGCATATAGCCAGCCGCTGGTGCCAGCCAGCCAGCCAGCCCGGCAGAATCAAGCCCGCGCCGCTTTGACGAAGATGCCTGACCATGGTTGGACTGCAAAGAAAATGAGCGCACTGCTCAGCCCGTCGGACCCGGCTGCCGCCAAGGTAAAGGTTTGGAGCAAGGCAGCGGGAACCTATGATTTCGGCAAAGGCCGGCTTGATCTCCCGGAGCAGACCAGCCAGCTCCTTTCGGTCCACGAGCGAGCGACCGCAGCGGGCAGGAAAAAATCTGACTTCCGCCTCGGTCAGATTCTGCGTCCGCACTGCCGCCTCAGTTTCAGGCTGTAGATGCTCGCAGACCAAAAAACAGAGCGGCGACGAGTTGCTCACCGCTTCCGGCCAAGCCGCCGAACTGCCTTGGCGATGTCCAACAGCACCGCGCCTTTTCCCTTGCAGGCTGCCTTGACGGTGGCCAAGTCTTCCAATATCAATATGTTTGCGGACAAAACCGCAGTGCCGACAGAGATCAGCTCTTCAAACATCAGCAGGCAACGGCCAGTTCCCATGTGAATGATAGAAGGGCCGCTGAAGCGGCTCAGGCAATGCCGGGCGATCGTCATCCCGGTCTGACGGCAGATCCTTCGCATGCTCTGTTCATGATCATGGCGCATGATTCAGCAGCCGTTCCCAGCTTCATCATCAGCCTGCGGCCTTCCGGCGCGTCTCCGGCCACGCTTAGAGAAAGGGAGAATATCACGGCGCATTCAGCGGATGCGGCAAGCAGATGAAGTTTCGCTGTCCAGCCGCCACAGGATTTGCCGACTGACTGAGGGCCGTTTTTTTAAAAGCCCCGGTTCCGTCAGGATGAACGGAACCGACCGTGCTGCCGAGAGAAAAAGCATCCACATTGAGACGGATCATCCGCTCCTGCTGTAGCCGTGCGAAAATCCGGTCAAGCACACCGTTTCTGCTCCATCGGCTTATGCGGACGTAGATTGTGCTAATTGCCGAAGTTGCTTGGAAACCCTCTCCATTTCACCCATGTTCAAGGACATGCAGCATCACGTTCAACATCGTGAGGGCAGCATCGTGAGGTTGTCAGTTGTGACATTGCCTCTCTGACGCAGGAAGATATCGGCTATTTTTTCGTATTGATGCTGTGTTGTTTTTATAGGGCAACAATAACAAAAAGTTATTAATTCCGAGATAGTGTTAACAGCTCCTGACAGAGCAGGGTCGCTCCGGCCTGAAACTGGGCATTGGCCAAAGCCACGCAGAACTTTTGATTAACCGTCATCAGACGGCGGAACAGCGCAAGCCGCCTATAGATCAGGGCGCGACGACCCCACGCCGATGATCGGTGCCTCGCCGCCTGAGACTCCTTGAGTTGAGGCCAGCCGTCCGGCGCAGACAGGGCACCTCCTCCGGCTTGCCGAGGAGCGGTGCGCCGCTGTTGGTCGGGCGGGCCGTCCTCGTGCCAAATCATCCCACTGCCAAAGGCTTCGGTCTCTGCGGCGGCATAGAGCAGGGTGTAAAAGCAGTCGTGACCATATTTTTGGCCCTCAGGCGGGGCTGGCCTTCAACCACATGGTCAGCATTGGAGAGATAATCTCGGATGCTCAAACCCAGCTCTTTGGCACCGCGCATGATCAGGAAAAAAAGAACGGAACACTATCCGCTCTCGGTAGCTGAGGGCGGTCAGCACCCGTTCCATGGAAATCATTTACACTTCGCGCATCAGGACAGTGCCTGCCATGCAGCGTGCCTCTGTCTGCACCACCGACAGCAATTTTTGTAGAAGAACCGGCAGAGTCCAGCGGTGTGCAGACTTTTTTGACTTGCAGGGCAGAGTGGAGCATAAGGATGAAAATCAAGACAATGCCACCTTGCTCGCGGATGACCTGCCCGGCCAGCTCCTCCGCTGTCAAGCCTGTCGTAGTCTCATGGACTGCACACCCGCTGGCCCGCAGGGCGGCGCAGACTATCATTTTGCCCCAAGCATGATAGTCGTCGATCAGGGCTATGGCGATCAAGACGTTCCACAGCTCTGAAAGGGTTGCCCTGCGCCTCGTCAAGGCGGTCAAGGGCCAGAAGCCTGCTTGCAAAAAAAATCAATGCCGCCGCCCGATCCGGTCATGACAAAAATTCTGAAGAAAAAATACAATGGACTGCCATTGAGCTGCACAAGCCTATTGTACTGCTCCAAGCGGCTTTGGTCAAACCTGTCTGCTAAATTTTTGGTGCTGGGTTAAATCAGTTGATCAGGCTTTTCCGAGTATCGACCGTTCTGGAAATAGTAACGGTTGATATACATCCCGATCACATTGTCGCGGACTTTTTCGTTCTTTGAACGAATAGAT
>NZ_JBLWEP010000001.1:42407-44531 GCF_048287355.1 Candidatus Electronema sp. TJ | reverse complement strand
CGCAGGCAAGGAAGAGGCAGGAATCTGTCTGTTTTTTTATAACCAGAGGCTCTGCGGCCTGCGCGGCGGAAGAGGAATGATGCCCTATCCGCTCCGCTCTTTGTTGACATTTCAGAGAAAACCTGCTATCAAAGTGTATTCTGAACGTGTCTGCGCCCGCGCCCTTCCGGCGCGTTTTCATATGCCGCTGAATTGCAGTGTCACCCTTTTCTTTACTTTTTTCATCAACCCTCTTTGCACAGGAGAACCGCCATGCCCTTGGATCCCACCAAACACGCTGACTGGGAAATCGCCGAAGCCGCTGAAAGCAGCATGAAAACTGTCTATGAGCTGAGCGAGAAGCTCGGCTTGAAGAAGGAAGAGCTGCTGCCGCACGGTCATTACTTGGCCAAATTGGACTACCGCGCCATCCTTGAGCGGCTGAAAGACCGGCCCGACGGCAAATACATTGACGTGACCGCCATCACTCCAACCCCGCTGGGCGAGGGCAAATCCACCTGCTCGATGGGCTTAGTGCAGGGCATGGGCAAGCGCGGCAAGTCGGTGGTCGGCGCGATCCGTCAGCCTTCCGGCGGCCCGACCATGAACATCAAAGGCTCGGCAGCAGGCGGCGGCCTGTCGCAGTGCGTGCCGCTGACTCCCTTCTCGCTGGGCATGACCGGCGACATCAACGCGATCATGAACGCCCACAACTTGGGCATGGTCGCGCTCACGTCCCGTATGCAGCACGAGAGCAACTACACCGATGATCAGCTGGCCCAGCGCGGACTGCGCCGTCTTGATATCCATCCGAAGAAGGTGGAGTTCCGCTGGATCATGGACTACTGCGCCCAAGCCTTGCGCAACATCACCATCGGCCTTGGCGGTACTTCGGACGGCATGACCATGCAGTCTGGCTTCAACATCGCGGTCAGCTCGGAGATCATGGCGATTCTCTCCATCGCCAAAGACCTGAAAGACATGCGCGAGCGCATCGGCAGGATAGTGATGGCTTACGACAAGCAGGACAGGCCGATCACCGCCACTGACCTCGATGTAGCTGGAGCCATGACCGCGTGGATGGTGGATGCGATCAACCCCAACCTGATGCAGACCATCGAGGGACAGCCGGTCATTGTTCACGCCGGGCCGTTTGCCAACATCGCTATTGGTCAGTCCTCCGTCATTGCCGACCGCGTGGCTCTCAAGTTGGCAGACTACAACATCACTGAGTCTGGCTTCGGTGCAGACATCGGCTTCGAGAAGTTCTGGAACCTGAAGTGCCGCTACTCCGGCCTGAAGCCGAACTGCGCCGTAGTTGTCGCCACCATCCGCGCTCTCAAGTGCCACGGCGGTGCGCCGATTCCTGTGCCTGGTCGTCCGATGCCGGAGGAGTACAAAGGCGAGAACGTCGGCTGGGTGGAGAAAGGCTGCGAGAACCTCATTCATCACATTGAGACCGTGAAGAAGGCAGGCATCAATCCCGTGGTCTGCATCAACGCCTTTTACACCGACAGCGACAACGAAACCAAGGCCGTGCGCCGGATGTGCGAGGCAGCTGGTGCGCGGGTTGCGCTGTCCAAGCACTGGCAGTATGGCGGCGACGGCGCTCTTGAGTTCGCCGACGCGGTCATTGATGCCTGCGAGGAGCCGAACGACTTCAAGTTCCTCTACGATCTGGAGACCCCGCTTTCCAAGCGCATCGAGCTGATTGTGAAGGAAGTGTACGGCGGCGACGGCGTGAGCTACACACCCGAAGCGCAGGCCAAGCTGAAGCGGCTGGAGGCGGACCCGGAGATGAAGAACATGACCACCTGCATGGTGAAAACCCATCTCTCCCTCTCGCATGATCCGAAGTTGAAAGGTGCGCCGAAAGGCTGGACACTGCCTATCCGCGACATCCTCACCTACAAGGGCGCAGGCTTTGTCGTGCCGGTGGCCGGAGCCATCACACTCATGCCAGGCACGGCATCTGATCCTGCTTATCGCCGCATTGATGTGGATGTGGAGACTGGCAAAGTGAAGGGCGTGTTCTAAGCTGCTGTATTCAACGCAGGCAACGCAGGACTGAAGCAGACAGGCCGGAAGGATTCTCCCCTTCCGGCCTGTTGTGTTTTGGGAGCACAGAACTGCCGGATTTCCTGC
>NZ_JBLWEP010000001.1:34493-42238 GCF_048287355.1 Candidatus Electronema sp. TJ | reverse complement strand
TGCGGCGCGGGCGGCAAAGCGCGAAGCGGCGGGCCAAGCGACAAAAAAATCTTCCGGCCTGTTTTCTTTTGCTGTAAGATACATCCAGACTTTACAGAAAAGGCACTCAGCACGCAGGGAGAACAGCTCGAAAAACTATGGACAACAAGAAGCCCACAGCACCGCCGGTCAAAAAGGCGGCGGCAAGCGGAGGAGCAGCAGATCAGAAGGGAGCCTTGAAGCGGACGGTCAAGGATCAGACCGGGGCCGGCAAGCTGAAAATCGGCGAGCTGCTGCAGAAGGCGGGCTACATCACCTCCGCCGAGTTCACCAACGCGCAGACGATACAGAAAAAGAACAACGAGCGGCTGGGGAAGATACTGCTCGACAGCGGCCTGATTGAGGAAGACACCATTGCCAACTTCCTCAGCAGGCAGCACGGCTACACTGCGGTCAACATCGCCGAGGAGGTGCCGAGTCCAGACGCGCTCAAGCTGATGCCTTACGAGATGGCCAAGCAGTATCTGGCCTTCCCGCTCCGGCTGGCCGGCGACACTCTCCAGATCACCATGGCCGAGCCAACGGACGCGCTGGAGGTTGAGGAGCTGCAGAACAGTCTCAAGCTGGCCCTCAACGTCTGCGTCTCCACCAGGCGGAACATTATTGACGCATACCGGACCTATTACAAAATATCAGACGAGGAGTACCAGTCCTTTTCCGGTAGCCACGAAGAGGAGCAGAGCGATCAGGTCGAGCAGGTTGAGGACTGGGGCGCGTTGGTGTCCGACGCGGCCGAGGACTTCGAGATTGAGGACTCCGGCGGCGATGAGGACGACAAGTTCAGCCAGTTCTCGGCCAATGACGCGCCGATCATCAAGCTGGTGAACGGCATCTTGGTCAAGGCGGTGCAGGAAGGGGTCAGCGACATTCATATTGAGCCGTTTGAGAAGACCATGCAGGTGCGCTACCGCAAGGACGGCTCGCTCTACAAGTCGATGAACCTGCCGCTGACAATCAAAAACGCGCTCTCGGCGCGCATGAAGATCCTCGCCGGGCTGAACATCACTGAACGGCGGGTGCCGCAGGACGGCCGCATCAGCATCCGGCTGGGGCGCAACAAGGCGGTGGATTTCCGTGTCTCCACCTTGCCGCTGCTGCACGGCGAAGGCATTGTTCTCCGTATCTTGGACAAAGGCTCGCTCAACGTTGACCTGACCAAGCTCGGCTTTGAGGTGGACACCTTCGAGGCCCTCAAGCGCTGTCTCAACCGCCCGCAGGGTTTGCTCCTTGTCACCGGTCCGACCGGCTCCGGCAAGACGGTGACGCTGTATTCGGCTCTCAACTCCCTCAACAGCGAGGACATCAAAATCCTCACCGCTGAAGACCCGGTCGAGTTCAACTTCAAAGGCATCAATCAGGTCAACGTCAACGTCGAGGTCGGCATGACCTTCCCTGCCGCCCTGAAGGCCTTCCTCCGCCAAGACCCGGACATCATCATGGTCGGCGAGATCCGCGACATCAGCACCGCTGAGATCGCCATGAAGGCGGCCATGACCGGCCACTTGGTTTTCTCGACCCTGCACACCAACGACGCGGTGGCCACGGTCAGCCGCATGGTGGACATCGGCATTCCGCCCTACATCTTGGCAGGCTCGCTGACCATGGTGCTCGCTCAGCGTCTTGGCCGCCGCCTCTGCGCCAAATGCAAGCAGCCGATCACAGTGGAGCGGCAGCGGCTTATAGAGATCGGCTTCACTGAAGAGCAGATTGACAAGCCCGGCTTCCAGATCTACGGCCCGAAAGGCTGCCCGGTCTGTAACGGGCGCGGCTACAAAGGCCGCGTCGGCTTCTTCGAGCTGCTTGAGGTGACCAGCGAGGTGGCGCAGGCCATTCAGGCGCAAGTTTCAGAGGAGCAGCTGCGCAAGGTGGCAGTGCAGTCAGGTATGTACACCCTGCGCAACGCGGCGATACTGAAGGCGCTTCAAGGCGTGACCAGCCTTGAGGAGGTGGAGGGCAACACAGTCATTCAGCAGGACACCCTGCCGCCTTATTTGGTCAGCCCGCCGGTGGAGGAGTTTGAGGACGGCGACATCATCATTCAGGAAGGCAATCAGGACGACCGCAACTTCTACAAATTAGTGCGCGGCAAGGTGGCGGTGCTCAAGCAGGGCAAGAAGATTGCAGAAATCACCGAGCCGGGCGAATATTTCGGCGAGATGGCCTGCATCCTTGATGAACCGCGCTATGCTTCGGTGATCTCCATCGGGCGGAGCAAGGTGAAGAAGTATCCCGGAGACAAGCTTCCAGAGCTGCTGGAGAAATATCCAGACATCACCCGACATCTTTTCAAGACCTTGTCCAAGCGTCTGCGCAAGACTGACAATATCGTCATCCAGCTGGCAGGCGGCGGGCCAGCCAAGCGGCCTCCCGGAGCCGGTCCGGCCATGCCGCCGCCAAGACCGGCTCGATGAGCAAGATTTCTGTCTACATCATCGCGTGGAACGAGGCGGACAAGATCCGGCAGGCGGTCAATTCCGTGCTTTGGGCGGATGAGATTGTCTTGGCCGACTCCTTCAGCACTGACGGCACCGCTGAGATAGCCGCTGCATTGGGCGCACGGGTGGTGCAGATCGACTTCAAGGGCTTTGGCAGTCTGCGCAACCAATCGATGGCCGCCTGCACGCACGATTGGATCTTCTCTTTAGATGCTGACGAGCGCTGCACCCCGGAAGCGCGGGACGAGATGCTGGCCGCAATCGTCCGGTCGGACGCGGCGGAGGCGTACTACATCCCCCGGCGCAACTTCTTCATGGGCTGCTGGATCAAGCACTCCGGCTTTTATCCTGATTACCGTCAGCCGCAGCTCTTCCGCAAGGGCGCATTGCGCTTCAAGGAAACCGACCCGGTGCATGAGGAATACGAGATCATCTCCGACAAACCTGTCGGTTATCTTCAGCAGCCCATCTGGCAGTTTCCCTACAAAAATCTGGAAGAGGTGGCCCGCAAAGCCAACCGCTATTCCACCCTTGGAGCGGAAAAGCTCCGCCAGCGAGGTCGGCGGGCAGGGATGCTCACCGCTCTCAGTCGGGGTCTGTGGTCCTTTTTTCACATGTACATCTTGAAAAAAGGCATCCTCGACGGCTGGCCGGGTTTTGTTATCGCCTTCGGCAACTTTGAGGGGACGTGGTACAAGTATGCCAAGCTGCATGAGCTGACTGCTGACTGGCAGCCGCCCGACAGCCCGCCGCTGCGGCGCGGATGAAAGGGGATATTTCAGCGACGGAAGCTGTTGGCCGCCAAGCAGTACTCCTTGGCCAGCAGCAGGCGTTGCGGCACAGGCAGGTAGAAGTAGATCGGACTCAGCATCAGGATATGAACGGCATCTCGGAGGCTCATTTTTCTGGACAGCTCTGCGGTTTCTTGTTCGCAGGCCAACATGGCCTACATTGCTCCTCAACCCTGACAAGCTGGCTCCTCCCTATTAGATGATATAATGCTTCCGTTCAGAAAGTTCAACATTTTTTACTGCTGTTCAGAATTTTTTCTGGACAAGAGACTGAACACCTCTTGCAACCCTGAAACGCAGCAAAACACGTCCAGCGAATGCTTTCTAAGACTCTCGCACCATCCTGCTGATTCCTGTGTAATCCACCTTGCCGCTGCCTAAGAGCGGAATCGCCTCCACCTGCCGCACCTGCCTGATATTATGCAGCGGCGAAAGTCCAGCTTCACGGATGATCTGGTTGACCTCCTGCCGTTCAACCGACAAAGTGGTCAGCAGCACTAATTCTTGCTGCTGCTCGTCGCCAGCAGCAGCCACAGCCAGCACAGGCCCGCTCTCGCCTGCCGGAAGCCGCGCCTCCAAGGCCTGCTCAATCGCGGGCAGGGAAATCATCTCCCCGCCTAATTTGACAAAGCGTTTCAGCCGCCCGGCAAAGACCAGCACGCCGTCGCCGCGCTCAAACATCAAATCGCCGGTGTCATACCATTGCTGGCCGCCAAATTCTACAAAGGGCGATTTCGCCTCGCCGATATAGCCGGAAAAGACATTCGGCCCGCGCACCAGCAGCCGCCCATTCCTGCCCGCAGCTGCTGGCTTGCCGCTTTCCACATCAACAAGGACGTGCCGCATCGAGGGCAGCAGCTTTCCTATTGTGCCGGGCTTGGGATCGGTCAAGGAATTGACAGAGACCACCGGCGCACATTCGGTCACGCCATAGCCTTCGCAGAGCAGAGCCTGCGGACATTTCTCCTGCAAGACAGCAAAGACCTGCTCCGGGCACTTCTCCGCGCCGGAGAAGATCAGGCGCAAAGAACGAAGCTGCTCTGCCGCGCCTGTGCGCAGCATCCCGTTGAGAAAGGTTGGCGTGGCGATCAGCACGCTTGCGCCGTAGGCCGCAGTCATCTTGGCAAGCATCGCGCCTTCCGTCGGATTGGGCCAATAAACCGTGCGCAACCCAGCGCAAAGCGGCAGGATCACGGTTCCGGCCAAGCCAAGCGAATGAAAGACCGGCAGGATGCCTAACAGCCGGTCATTGGAGGAAAGCGAGAGCACCGCTGAGAAGTCGCGCAGATTGGCAAGGAAATTGGCGTGCGTGAGCGGCACCGCTTTAGGCCGGGCTTCGGAGCCTGAGGTGAAGAGGATGGCAGCGTTCTCGGCAATATTGGCCTGCCGCAGCTTGCTCCAGGAAAGATAGCTTCTGAGCAGCGCGGCGAGCTTGCGGCCTGCGTTGATGCGGGCAGCGACATCCTCCAGATGCAGCCACTGTGCACCGACCTGCTCCAGCTCGATGCCCTGCGCAGTCAGGCGGCTGCACAGTGCCTTAGCGGTGATGACATGCGTTGCCCCGACCACGCCAAGCGAGTGTTTCATATTGGCCACACCGCTGGTCCAGTTGACCATCACCGGCTCCTTGCCGCTGAAGAGCACAGTCAGCCACGTGACCGCCGCGCCAACTGAGCCGGGCAGCATGATGCCGACGCGATGGCCCGGCAGCTGCTCAATCTCCGGCAGCAGGGCATAAATGGCAAGGATGAGCTGCCGCCAGGTTTTATCCCCCCTGATCTGATCAGAGAGGATGACTTGATCGGGATTCTTCTCCGCCTGCCGCAGGAACAGCTCGGCAATGTTCGCGCCGTCCGGGACAGACAGCGTCCGCTCCTCTGCTGCGGCGAACCACGCAGCGGAAACCGGCTTCAGCTCCACGCCAGCGAGCGTCGGCATGATGCCTCCTGCCGCCAGCACGCAGTCAGCCACGGTTTTCAGCACTTCAAGATTGTCTGCCGCCACGCCGAATTCCTGCTGCAGCCAGGCTCCGAACTCCGCCAGCACCAAGCTGTCCAAACCAAGATCAGCAGAGAGACTGTCGCTTTCAGCAAGCTCCTGCGCACCAGCCAGCTCGCGCAGTTTGTCCATGACCAAGTCGCGTGTGGCCGCCGGAATCTTGCTCGTGTCTTTGTCTGTGAATGCAGCCTGCCGCTCTTCGTGAAAGATTGGCGCATATCCCTGCCACCACCAAAGCGGCAGCTCAGTGTGCCGGTCAGGCTCGCGATTGTAAAAGTCCTCCAGATAACGGTTGATCACCTGCTTGCCTGCGTTGCGGGCAGGGAAATCATCTGGTTCAACGAATTCCAGCTGCACGTTACGCCTCGGCAGAAAGAAGATGCCGCTGGCCAGCACTGCCAGACAGAGTTTGCCGATGTCTTGCAGCAAAGAAGGAATGCCCCGCGCCCGGCTGAAACGGCTGCCCCACAGGCCGCGCAGCCGCACCAAGACAATCCGCGCCTCCGGCACGCCATGCACAACTGTTGCCGCGCCGCTGTTGCCGCCGATCTGCTCCAAATTGCTTCGGCTGATCTTGCCTGATGGATACAGCAGCACATTGTCGCCCTGCTTGAGCGCGGCCATGATCTCCTCTATGCCGGCGAAAACCTGTTCCCGCACCTGCTGGCCGCTGGTGTTGAGATCAGGAATGCGGATGGCCCGCAGCTGAGCCATCAGCCAGCGGAAGAAGGGGTGACTGGTCTGCTGCTCGTCAGCAAGCGGTCTGGGCGCGAAGGCATTGAAGAGCAGGCTGGTGATGATCACCGGATCAATCAGGGCTTGGTGATTGGGCAGGAAGAGAATGGGCCGCTGGTCGTCGCGCAGGCTCCGCTTGATCTCGCGCAAGCCTTCCACGCGGATGCGGTAGCGGAGACGGAGCAGGCAGGCGAACAGAAAATTGAGCAGAATGTTCATGGCAAAGTCCAAAGCAGAAAAGGAGCAGGAGGAAATCCAGCGGTTGAGTGTTTATTATACAGTCTTTGCGCGGGATGTTCCAACTGGTGTGCGGCAGGAAGGGGAAAATAAAAAAGCCGCCTTGGCCAGACAGCTTTTAAAATCACGAGGCGGACAAGCAAGGGCGCACATGCTTGATGTAGGGGCGAAAAATCTTTCGCCCCTACGGCTTATGCAAGAGAATCTCAGACAGCCGCAGCCTTGTTCAAGGCTGTCAACAGAACATCACGTCTGTTTTCATCCAGCTTGACTGGAATTTGATACACCAGCGTCCTGTTCATCAGCTCGGCAGAAGAGGGCAGGGCGGCTGGGTCGTAAACCACCCGGCGTTTGCCGTGGGCGTTGAACGGCCAGCCGTTCTTGGCCAGTGTTTTGCCGCCGAGCAGATGTTCCCACGAGGGATAGAAATGCCAGGTGTTTTCACCGAAATTGATTGCGCCTGCGTTGTTCTCGCGCAGGACCTGATTGACCTTTGCGGCCTGCGCTTTGTCGGGCAGAATGAAGGCGAGGAAGGTGGCGGAATCGCCCTGCTCGTCAAGAATCTCGCGGAAGCTGACTCCGGCCAGCTTTGACGCGGCTTCTTTGAGGATGGCCTTGTTCTTCCGCTGCTCGGCGACAATCATATCCAGCTTCGCCAACTGCGCCAAGCCTATGGCTCCCTGTATTTCCATCATCCGGTAATTGAAACCGATGAATCTCCGGCCTTCGCCGCCACGTCCACCAGGATTGACGACATGATCATGGCCGTGATCATGATATTCCGAGCAGCACCGCCACAATTCCTCGTCGTTGGTGATGACCATGCCGCCTTCGCCGGTGGTCATGGTCTTTACTGCGTCAAAGGAGAAGGTGCCAAAATGGCCGAAGGTGCCGAGATGCTGGCCGTGCAGCCGTCCGCCAGCTGCCTGCGCTGTGTCTTCAAGCACCGGAATGCCGTGCTGGTCGGCAATCGCTTTGATCTCCTTGATTCGCGCCTGCGCGCCAAGCATATGCACTGGAATGATGGCCTTAGTCTTCGGCGTTATCTTCTTTTGCAAGTCCGCCGGGTCCATATTCAGCGTCTGATCAATCTCCGTGAACACCGGCACCGCGCCGACATCCAGTATCGCCTCCCAGGTGGCGACAAACGTAAAACCCTGCGTAATCACCTCGTCGCCGATGCCCACGCCCAGCGCGGACAAGGCCACCTTGAGCGCGGCGGTGCCTGAAGTCACGGCCTGCGCATGATCCGCGCCAGTGTATTGAGCAAAGGCCTGCTCAAATTCGCGCACCTTATACACACCCTTGCGCTGCGGCCCGAATTCGTAACGGAACAGCACGCCGGTGTCAAACACCTCCAAAGCCTGCCGCTTTTCCTCTTCGCCAAACACCTCAAAACCAGGCATGATCGTTCCTCGCTGTGTCTTCTTTCAATCTGAAACCGTCACGTTTGCCGCTGCAAACGCCTTGCGGCACGCTTGCCGCGCCCCATTGTTCACTTGCAACGCCT
>NZ_JBLWEP010000001.1:29444-34394 GCF_048287355.1 Candidatus Electronema sp. TJ | reverse complement strand
ATGCCCCGCAGCACGCTTTCCGCGCCTCATGGCAAGCGTGAAACGTCGCATTGCAAGCGTGACATGCCACGCGGCAAGCGTGAAACAAGGCGTTTGAAGCGTGAAACGAAGCGCGGCAAGCGTGCCGCAAGGCGTTTGAAGCACCGAGAACTGCCTTGAACGCCTCTGAAGAAAAGGCTCAAATATCAAGCCGTTTGGCTATCCTGTTCTTCTCGTCGCAGAGGAGAATGACCGGCTCGAAACCGGCCAGCTCGCTCTCGTCATATTCCGCATAGGTGACAATGATCACCAAATCGCCGACATGCCCTTTGCGGGCCGCCGCGCCGTTCAGGCCGATCACGCCGGAGCCGGCCGCGCCTTTGATGGCGTAGGTTTCAAAGCGCTCGCCGTTGTTTATGTTGTAGATGCAGACCCGTTCGAATTGGATGATGCCGGCGGCCTGCATCAAATCTTCGTCAATGGTCATGCTGCCTTCATAGTTCAGATCCGCCTGAGTGACTGTCACCCGGTGGATCTTGGATTTAAGCATTGTGCGCTGCATTGCAATGATGGTGGAGTGAAAAAACGGCTCAGCCTTTGAAAAAATACGGAATGAGCATCAAGACGAATCCGACAAACAGCATCAGATAGATGTTGGAGATGAAATACGGAAAGACGCAGAGCGCCATCCCTGCGCAGAGCGGAACGAATTGCTGCTGCTTTTTCCCATAAATAAAATATCCAGAGCCGACAGCTCCGAACATGATGCCCCAGAAAAGCTGTCCCGGAGTGCTCATTCTGCTGGTTCCTGCGTGTCGGCCCGCTTCACAGCAGCAGCTTCAAAATAGCCGGAAGCGCGGACTGGCCCTGCTGGCTGCAGCTTTCCTGGCTGACATGCAGCAGCAGCGTGTTGTGCAGATCAGCCGAGTCTACAGCAATATAACTTTCAGCAGCCAGCGTGTGCACAGAGCTGTTGATGCGGAAGATCATGTCATCTTCGGCGGCCCGCACGGTTTTGTACAGCAGCTGGTCAGTTCTTGTGTAGTCTTCATAGGGAAGGGCAGGGCGGTATGTTTGCTTGCTGTTCTGCTCGCCTGCAAAGAAATATTCCCGCACCAGCTCTGTCTCACCTTGGGAATATCCCCGCCAGTCCGCCGTGATGACCGAGATTTGACAGCCTGCCGGCACGTGCACAGGAACAGCAATGCTGCACGAGGTACGCTGCATCTTGCTCTCAGCGTTTCCGGGCGGATCAGCGGCATCATACATGCTGAACAGAATGCTCAAGGTGTCCGTGCCTTCGCCAGAAAGCGTGTATGTGCCTGCGCCGCAGCCTGTTCCTGCAACGTCAACCGGCCCTTTGAAATACACTTGCGCAGCGGCATGCCCTGCGGCCATGCTGACTGCGGCAGCCAGCACGGCGGCAATCTTCTTCACAGTGTTATGTTCCTCCTGCGGAAAGTGGTCAGCAGCAAGAAGTCATCAAGCGGCCAGCCTCATTCTACCTTATGACCTGCATTTCTGCCATTTCAAGCGCAGCGACAGCTTGCCGGACTGCCCGCCGACAGTGATCTGACCGCCCGGTGCTGTCGCCCGCACCGAACTGTTGATCCGCAGGACCAGATCTTCGCCGCAGGCACTGAACAAACTGCCCGGCAGCTTGTCCTGTTCTTTGAAGCGACCGGAAGGCTGCGAGGTTTTCACCGGCCCGCGCTCTCCGGCAAGGAAATATTCCCGCCGCAGCTCGGTTGCACCCTTGGCGCGGCCTTTCCAAGTCATGGTCAGGCTGGAAATCTGATAGCCCTTCGGCACACGGAGAGGCAGAGCAAAGCTGCACGCTGCGCGCTCCATGCCGCTGGCTGCGGCGGAAGCTGGGCTGGCCGCATCATACTTGCTCAAAGCGACAGTCAGGGCGGAGCTGCCTTCGCCTGAAGCCCGGACAGAACCGGACGGGCAGCCTGTACCTGCCATCTGCGCCGGAGCGATGAAATGCACAGGAGCTTTTGTTTGGGCGGACAGTTCTTCAGCGGCGGAGACAAGGCAGACAGCAGCCAGCGCAGCCGCAACAGTTCCTTTCATAAGAATCCCCCTTTGTTAAAAAACAAACCCATGCCGGAAAAAGCATGGGTTTCGCATGTGCAGAACTGCCTTACCAGAAAAAGCGGCTGTTCCGCTTCAACGGCAGGGCCGCCATTTCATCTGGAAGACAACTTTGTTTTGCAGGTCAACGGTGTCCACTGCGATGTAGCTGCTCCGTCCAACCGCATTGGCTGAGCTGTTGATCCGCAGCATCACATCTTCTCCGCATTTGCTGAACGTGGCGTGCGCCAAGTCGTCGCGCTCCACAAAGTTGCCGGAAGGGCTTGTCGTCTTGGCTGGCCCGCGCTGTCCGGCAAAGAAATACTCACGCCGCAGCTGGGTTGAGCCTTTGGCGTAGCCGCGCCAGTCTGAGGTCATGGTGGAGACTTGATAGCCAGCCGGAACCCGCACCGGCACCGCGAAGTTGCAGGAGGTGCGCTGCATGCCGCTGGCTGCCTGGCTGGCAGGATTGCCTGCGTCATAGGCGCTGAACATGACGGTCAGCGTGTCTGTGCCGTCACCGGTGAAGGTGTAGGAGCCGGGCTTGCAGCCCGTGCCTGCAAATTCCATCGGTGCTTTGAAAACAACTTGGGCATCAGCTTGGCTGGCAAGCAAGGCCAACGCGGCGGAGGCAAGAGCAACTTTCAATCCTTTCATGACAACAGCTCCTTTTCAGGTTGTAGAGTGGTTGTTTGCAGGCACTGGATCATGCCTTGCAACTGATGAATGATACAGCTGAATCTTTTTTTGTCAAGACTGTTTCAAAGGCCGAGGCCCGTCCTGCCAGCCCTCATCCCCTCTCGAACTTCCTGCGGAAATAGTCATAGGCGGCGTTGATCTCCTTCATCTTTTCTTCAGCCACCCGCTTGAACTCCGCGCCGAGATGCGCCACTTTGTCCGGGTGATATTGCATTGAGAGCTGGCGGTAGGCTTTCTTCACCGCCGCGAAATCAGCGTTCTCCTCCACGCCCAGCACGGTGCGGAAGCGCGGCTCCTGGCTGGCCGCCGCTGCCGGGCCTGCGCCGCTTGCCTGCTGATAGCTGTAGCCGTGGCGGTATTTGTTTTCAATCGTCTGCCGCTCGTAGGCACTGATTTGGAGGAAGGCGGCGATGCGGCGGACAAAGTGCAGCTCCTGCTCCAGCACCGGTTTTTTAGTGCAGATGATCTGATAGATCAGCTCCAGCAGGATTAAACGCGGCTCATAAGCGAAATCACGGCGGAATTCACTCAGCAGCTCCTCCAAGTTCTGCTGTGTGTCTCTGGCCTGCTTGATCAGCTGCTTGACCCAGTACATCTGCTCCTGATTGTAATGAAGCGAGTGCTGGAAGAAATCAAGCATGGTGCGCAGCTCAGACTGGGTGAAGCGTCCGTCGGTCTTGGCGATGCAGACTAAAATATTGACCAGCAGATAAACAAAGCGGTTGTGACTGGCAGTCTGCGAGCGTTCGTAGGCTTCAGCCCGCTTGCGCATCGAACGGGCAAGGCCGAAGAAGAGCGCAATCGGAGCCGCTATCGCAATGAAAGGCAGCAGGGAGAGCAGCACAACAAAACCGCCTGCCCCTGTCGCATCAAGAAACATGTATACGCCGAACAGGAGCAGAACGACGGTCAAAAGGCAGCCGCCGCAGCCGGAGCCAGTCGGACGGGACATCGCCTTATGCTGCGGGAGCCTCGTCCCGGCTGAACAGTGCGTCAACAAACTCCTGCGGATCAAAATCCCGCAGGTCGTCGGCTTGCTCGCCGATGCCGATGAAGCGCACCGGTATCTTCAGCTCGTGGCAGATGTTGGCGACAATGCCGCCCTTGGCTGTGCCGTCGAGTTTGGTCAGAGTCAACCCGGTGACACCGACTGCCTCATGAAAGAGCTTGGCCTGCGAAAGGGCGTTCTGGCCGGTGGTGGCATCCAGCACCAGCATCACCTCGTGCGGCGCGGCAGGCAGGTTCTTGCCGATCACCCGCTTGATCTTCTTCAGCTCTTCCATCAGATTGACGCTGGTGTGCAGCCGCCCGGCAGTGTCAATGATGATCACGTCGTGCTTCTTGGCGATGCCCTTGGCCACGCCGTCAAAGACCACCGAGGAGGGATCCGCTTTCGGCGGCCCGGCATGAACCTCCACGCCCGTGCGCGTTCCCCAGATCTTGAGCTGGTCAATAGCGGCGGCGCGGAAGGTGTCGCCTGCGACCAGCAGAACAGACTGTCCTGCTTTGACGAACTTGGCCGCGATCTTGCCGATGGAGGTGGTCTTGCCCACGCCGTTCACGCCCACCACCATGATCACAAAGGGGCCATCCTCCGGCAGCGCAAGCTCTGCCGGGCGGTCAGAGGCGAGGAGGAAGGCAAGTATCTGCTCGCGCAGCACCTGCTTCAGGGCTTGGGGATCACTGAGCTGGTCGCGTTTGACCCGTTCTTTGGCTGTCTCCAGCAGATGCAGAGAGGTGTTCACGCCGAGATCGGCAGTGATGAGCAGCTCCTCCAGCTCGTCAAACAGCTCTTGGTCAATCTTCTTCCTGCCCAGCAGCAGACGGTCAAGGCGGTGGACAAAAGCGTCCCGGCTTTTGCCCAAACGCTCTTGCAGCCGCTTGAACATCGAAGGCTTCTGCTGCTCGGCTCCAGTCTCAGGCGTTGGCCGCGAGGCGGCAGCATCCTGTTCGGCAGTCGGGGATGCGGCACTGGCCGCAGGCTCATCCTGCTGGAAGAATTTCTTTTTAAACCAGCCCAGCATAGCTCTCAGACCTCTTGGGTGATGTCATTCTTGAAACGGCGGCCCCGTTCTGGAGCGCACGGCGCAGCTTTTCTCCTGTCCCATGCCCAATACATACCAGTATGTTTCCAAAATACATACCAGTATGTTTCAGCAATACATACTGGTATGTACCGTCAATATATACCAG
>NZ_JBLWEP010000001.1:26836-29400 GCF_048287355.1 Candidatus Electronema sp. TJ | reverse complement strand
GAATGGTTTCCGGCTGGCCACAGGAGATCTACTGCCCCGCCTGTTTGTCGAGAACAAACTCCAGAGCCTCCTCGATGGTGTGCGGATAGCGAAACACAGCCTCCTTGCGCACCTTCTCAGGCATCTCCAGCACATCGTTCTCGTTCTGCGGCGGCAGAATCAGTTCTTTGATCCCGGCCCGCAAGGCGGCCAGCACCTTTTCATTGATGCCGCCGACCGGCAGCACGTCGCCGCGCAGGGTGATCTCTCCGGTCATGGCCACGTCGCGGCGCAGCGGTCTGCCGCTGATCACCGAGTAGAGCGCACTAACCATCGCCACGCCAGCAGAGGGGCCGTCCTTGGGAGTCGCGCCTTCCGGCACATGCACATGCAGATCCTGCTGCGAGAAGGCTTCCTCGTCAAGATTCAGCTCTTTTGCATGGGAGCGGAGATAGGTCAGGGCGGCGGCGGCGGATTCCTTCATCACGTCGCCGAGCTTGCCGGTCAGATTGAGACCGCCTTTGCCCTTCATCTTCGAGGTTTCGATGAAGAGGATCTTGCCGCCGACTGGTGTCCACGCCAAGCCGGTGGCCAATCCCGGCCCCCAGTTGCGGGCTTTCACCTCCGGGTAGTAGCGCACCACGCCGAGATACTCATGCACTTTCTCCGGCGTGACCATCACTTTCTCTGTCTTGCCCCGGACAATGCTGGCCGCCACGCCCCTGCACACTGAAGCCAGCTCGCGCTCCAAGTTGCGCACGCCCGCCTCGCGGGTGTAGGAGCGGATCACTTCCAGCAGGGCCTCGCCGCTCATCTCCAGATCATCCGGGGTGAGGGCGTGCTCTTGCAGCTGCTTGGGCAGCAGATAGCGGCGGGCGATGTCCACCTTTTCATTCTCAGTGTAACTGGACAGCTCCACCACCTCCATGCGGTCACGCAGCGGGCCGGGGATGGTGTCGAGCATGTTCGCCGTGGCGATGAAGAGGATCTTGGACAGATCAAACTCAAGATCCAGATAATGGTCGCGGAAGGTTGAGTTCTGCTCTGGATCCAGCACTTCGAGCAGGGCTGAGGCAGGATCGCCCCGGAAGTCGCTGCCCAGTTTGTCTATTTCGTCTAAGAGCACGACAGGATTCTTCGAGTCCGCCCGCTTCAGGCTCTGAATGATCCGGCCCGGCAATGCGCCAATGTAGGTGCGCCGATGGCCGCGAATCTCGGCCTCGTCACGCAGGCCGCCCAAGGCCATGCGGATGAACTTGCGGCCCATTGTTTTAGCGATGGACTGGCCCAGCGAGGTCTTGCCCACGCCCGGAGGACCGGCAAGGCAGAGTATCGGCCCTTGAATGTCGTTCTTCAGCTTGCGCACTGCAAGGAATTCAAGGATGCGCTTCTTCACCTGGCCAAGGCCATAATGCTCGTCGTTCAGATCCTGCTCGGCCTTATCGAGATCAATCGTGTCCTCCGTGGTTTTGCTCCACGGCAGGTCGAGAATCCAGTCCACATAGTTGCGGGCCACCGAATGTTCCGGCGAAGACGGAGAAATCCGCTCCAAGCGGGCCAGCTCTTTGTTGACCGCTTTCTGCGCCTCCTCGCTCAGACCAGCGGCATCGGCCTTTTTGCGCAGCTCGGTCAGCTCAGCCTTGCCGTCAGACTCCTCGCCCAGCTCCTTGCGGATGGCCTCCATCTGCTGGCGGAGGAAGAACTCCCGCTGCTTGCCGTCGATCTCCTTTTTGATGTCCTCTTGGAGCTTGTTGCTCATCGCCACCGTCTCCAGCCGCTTGTTCAGCTCGCGGGCGACCCGGTGCAGCATGAGGTTGATTTCAACAATCTCCAGTATCTCCTGCTCCTCCTCGACCTTGAGGTTGAGCTGAGAGGCGACGAGGTAGCCGATATGGTAGGGGTCGGTGATCGCGCCAAGCGTGGCGATGATCTCCTCAGGAATCTCCATCAGCTTGCCTAATTTTTTGAACTGATTGCGGAGATTGAGGATCAAGGCTTGCAGCTCGCTGCTCTCCTCGTCATAGAACATCGGCAAGCGGGTGATCTGCCCTTTGATCCACGGCTCCTCCTGCGTGTACTCGGTCACGGCCATCTTGTGCACGCCACTGACCAAGACATGATAATAGCCTTCATCGAACTTGGTCACATTGTGAACATAGCCGACCACGCCGACCCGGTGCAGGTCTTTGCTGGTGATCTCCTCATTGACCGAAGCCTGCTTCTTGTGGCAGAGCACCAGGCCGATCATACGGTCACCGCTCATGGCATGATCAACCAGCTGCATGGCGGATTTGCTGCCGATCTGAAGCGGAAAGCCCATGCCAGGAAAGAAAACAAAACCATGCAGCGGCATGATGGGCAGCGTGTCAGGCACGGGCAGACTGGCGGGATCTTTCTGCCGGCCTGCTTGAGCGTGTTCTTCCATTCGTTCTCTTGGGATTTTTTTGAGTTGCGAAATTGCGCGAAGAGGCGGCGCAGTCTTCGCCGCATGCCCCACTATACTGCTTTCAGCGCATGGAAAGCAAGACAAAGACCGGCAAGCGGCGGCGGAGCAGGTGAAAAAAATAAGGGGCGGTCGGGCCGCC
>NZ_JBLWEP010000001.1:9487-25998 GCF_048287355.1 Candidatus Electronema sp. TJ | reverse complement strand
TCGGTGTAGCTGCTGATGATCAGATCAATGATGCTGTCGTCCATCTTGACCTGACTGAGTTTGATGCCGTTCTCCTTGGCCTGCCGGGGCAGGAGGTAGGTGCGGGCGATGGCCTTCTTCTCCTCCTGCGTGTAGCCCGCGATTTCAATCACCTCCATGCGGTCCATCAGCGGGCCGGGGATGGTGTCGGTGCGGTTGGCCGTAGTGATGAACATGACCTTGGAGAGATCAAAGGGCATGTTCATGTAATGGTCGGAGAAGGTGTTGTTCTGCTCCGGGTCGAGGACTTCGAGCAGGGCCGAGGAAGGATCGCCCCGGTAGTCGGAGCCGATTTTGTCGATCTCGTCCATCATGAAGACCGGGTTGCAGGTGCCCGCGCTTTTCAGTCCTTGCAAGATGCGGCCCGGCATTGCGCCAATGTAAGTGCGGCGGTGGCCACGAATCTCAGCCTCGTCGCGCATTCCGCCAAGAGAAAGACGGTAGAACTTGCGGCCCATCGCCCGCGCCACAGCCTTGCCCAAAGAAGTCTTGCCCACGCCCGGCGGGCCGACAAAGCAGAGGATCGGCCCTTTGGTCTCCGTGTTCAGCTTGCGCACTGCAAGAAATTCAAGGATGCGCTCCTTGACCTTCTCCAAGCCGAAGTGATCTTCATCCAGCACTGCCGCCGCTTTGATCAAGTCAAGCAGATCAGTCGAGGACTTCTTCCACGGCAGGTCAATAATCCACTCAATGTAGGTGCGGATGATGTTGGCCTCGGAGGCATCCGGGTGCATCATCTCCAGCCGCTTCAGTTCCTTGAGGGCCTCTTTGCGTGCGTGCTTGGGCAGCTTCTTTTTGGAGATCTTCTTTTGCAGCTCCTCAATGTCCTCGGTGTAGGAGTCGTCGTCGCCCAGCTCTTTTTTCAGAGCCTGCATCTGCTCGCGCAGATAGTACTCCCGCTGCGATTTCGACATCTCCTCCCGCGCGTCAGACTGAATCTTGGCCTGCACCGCCGCCACTTCCAGCTCTTTGTTGAGCAGATTGGCAACCAAGCGCAGCCGCTCCAGCGGATCAACTGTCTCCAGTATCTTCTGCGACTCGCCCACCTTGAGGCGGAGGTTGGAGCCGACCAGATCAGCCAGCCTGCCCGGCTCCTCGATGCTGTTGACGATTCCCATCAGATCGGCGGAAAGTGCGCCGCGCAGCGACATGATCTTCTCAGTCTGCTCGCGCACCAGACGCATCAACGCCTCAATCTCCACGGTGATCTCAGTCCCGGTCTCATCTTCCTCAACCAAGGCGATGCCGACGCGGAAATGCGGCTCCTTCTGTTTGTAGTCGGTGATGCGGGCTTTGGACAGAGCCTGCACCAGCACCTTCAGCCTGCCGTCCGGCAGCTTGAGTGTGCGCATAATCTGCACAACCATGCCCACCTCATACAGATCGTCCGGCTCCGGCTTGTCGCTGGAGACCTCTTTCTGGGTGACAAGCATCATCATCTTGCTGCCGCCCATGGCCTCGTTCACAGCGGAGACGGAACTGGGCCGTCCGACAAAGAGCGGCAGGATCATGTAGTTGAAGACCACCACATCCCGCACCGCCATCATCGGCAGCTCTTCGGGAATGTCGGTGTCCTGAACGCTGTCCGCAAAATCGTCCATGCTGCTGGACAGTGAATCGTCGCTCTGCAATTTGTCCTCCTGAGATCAGGATGTTGCCGACAGAACGCCGCCTGCGGCCAACAGGCGCGCAGCGGGCTGCCGCATCAATGGTTGAAAGAACTTAAACATAACCTTATAGTAAGTCAAGCAGGGGACGCAGCCGGACGCAAAAAAACCGCATCCGGCATCCTGCGCGGCTCTTTTCCCTCTCATCCAGCAAGGTGACGCATGTTTTCCGCCCCTTCATTTTTTGACCTGAGCGACTTCGCCCATAGTGCCCTTTTTGCCGGCAGCGAGCCGGTCTGGGCTGCATTGAACCAGCTGAAAGACTACATGAACAGGCTGGATTACGGCCAGCTCCGTCACGAGCAGCTGCGCGACGGCGTGCCGCTGCCCTGTCCTCTGATTTTTCATGAGGGAACATTGCAGACAGCGGAGGGCTGCGAGATTGTGTACGGTGACACGAACAAAGGCAAGCTGCGGGTGAGCCGCGACGGCCAAGATCTGCCTGGTGCTTCCGTGATCATGGCCGGAGCAGTGCTGATGGGCAGCCGCATTCTGCTCGGCAAGGGCGTGCTGATCGAATCCGGCGCGCTGATCAAAGAGCCTGCGGTTTTTGGAGACTGCACTGAAGTGCGGCAGGGAGCTTACGTGCGCGGCTATTGTCTGACAGGCCGCCGCTGCGTGATCGGCCATGCCACAGAGGTCAAACATTCCATTTTTCTCAACGACTCGAAGGCAGGTCATTTCGCCTATCTCGGCGATTCCATCCTTGGCGGCGCGGCCAATCTCGGCGCAGGCACAAAATTCGCCAATCTCCGCTTTCTGCCCGGCAATGTGCAGATAAAAACGCCGTCCGGCCCGATTGACAGCGGCCTGCGCAAATTCGGGGCCATACTTGGCGACCGGGCGCAGACCGGCTGCAATTCCGTCACCAATCCCGGCACGCTGCTCGGTTTCGACAGCCTGCTGCTGCCCAACACCACCGCGCCGTCGGGGTATCATCCGCCGAGATCTGTGCTGCGGTAATCCTTTCTTGCATCAAGGCGAAGATGTTTTCCCTGCCGCATGGCTGAGACAGCCTGCCTGAAGAGAAACTTTGTTTTCTACGAGGAAAAGCACGCCTGCTTTGAGGCGTTTCTGGCTTGAAACGTGACCTTTCAAGTCAGCAACGCCTCGTTTCTGGCTTGCAATGAGGCATTTCATGCCTGAAACGAGGCGAAGCAAGTCTGAAACGTGACGTTTCAAGTCTGCAACGAGGCGTTTCTGGCTTGAAACGAGTCAAAGCAAGTCTGAAACGTGACGTTTCAAGTCTGCAACGAGGCATTTCTGGCTTGAAATGAGGCGTTTCATGCTTGAAACGAGTCAAAGCAAGCCTGAAACGTGACGTTTCAGGTCTGCTTTGCGGCGGAGCACGTCTTCTTCGAGACAAAGAAAGTCTGAAATTTCTCACAGAAAGCGTGCGGTGCGGCAGCGGCTCCGTGCATTGAACGATGCGGCAACGAAGGCGGCGCAAACTGTCCCGCTTCTGCGCTGCCGGGCAATTGCGCCGACATGCCTTGACAAAGAAAAATTCCCCCTGTTTAATGAACTCAGCGTTGCATTGAGTATTTGCATCAAACAAAAACAGGGAGGCTGTCATGGCTACAATATGCGGATGGGATTTCAAGGGAAAAGGCGGGCAGACGAATATTCCTGCCTCAACAGTTGCGGTAGGTGTTTCCTGCGCGACAGGATTCGGCAGCGGCCTGCTTGCATTTAATTATTTAGGCAATGGACTGACAGGCAGAAAGCAGACTAAAAAAACATTGAACGAGGCCATTGCCGACAACGAATACATTTCTTTCACCATAACACCGCAAAGCGGCAGAAACGTCACCATCACAGAAATAAAGCTGCGCCCGGTCAGCCAGAACAGGGCCAGGCAGTTTTCTTTGTTCTCAAACAGCAAGCCTTTTGCTGCCGGGAACGAAATAAAAACCTTTCAGGCGACGCAAATTTTCCTCCCGCTGACTTCCATTCCTCTTGTCGGCATCAGCGGGATAACAACGCCGGTTGAATTCCGCCTGTATATCTATGGCCACACCGACGAATGGGAATCTGTCGGCATCGGCGAGCGGCAGGCTGGAGTGGCTGGGCTTGATTTGGAAGTGATTGGCGCAGTCAGCATCAGCAATACAGCAGACATTCAAGCACCAAGCGTTCCGGCAGGCTTGACCGCATCGAACATCACAAGCAGCAGCTTCACCGTGAGCTGGAATGCCTCAACTGACAACGTCGGCGTTGCAAGTTACGAGGTGTTCACCGGAACCACATCACGCGGCAGGGTAAATCACCTGGCAACGTCGCTGAACATCACCGGCCTTGCCGCGAACACTCCCTATTCCGTGACCGTGCGGGCGAGAGACGCGGCAGGCAACGTCTCGGCAGCGCAAAACACTCCTCTCAGCGTCAGAACCTTGGCAGGGTCGACACCAGACACGCAAGCACCAAGCGTTCCGGCAGGCTTGGCCGCATCGAACATCACAAGCAGCAGCTTCACCGTGAGCTGGAATGCCTCAACTGACAACGTCGGCGTTGCCAGCTACGAAGTTTTTGTGAACGGCGCATCACGCGGCACAGTCAATCATCCAACGACTGCGCTGAACATCACCGGCCTTGCCGCAAACACCGCCTATTCCGTGACGGTGCGGGCGAGAGACGCGGCAGGCAACGTCTCGGCAGCGCAAAACGCAGCACTCAACGTCACCACCTTGCCGAGCAACGGCACAACCTATCCCAACAGCAGGTCACGGATGGGCATCAATCTGTCCAGCGTGAATGAATACACCACCGATCAGCCCTTCAAAGATCTGTTCAAGACCGCGAGGCCGTGGAACGACGGCAACTTCCCGGCATCGCAGCTCGATGCCAACGGCTGGATCACTTCCCTCGGCAGCGGGCAGCAGGCCATCGCCTATGTGATGCTCAGCGAAACCCCGGCTGAAGTGTATGAAATGGGGCAGTATGTCTTGCTTTATGAAGGCGCGGGCACGATAGCCTTTGAAGGCGCGGGAGTGGCGCGGGTCAGCTCTGCGCCGGGCCGGATTGTGTACAATGTCAGCCCGCAGCCAGGCAACCGCTGGATCAGCATCACTGCGGTGACTGCCGGCAATCATATCCGCAACATCCGCCTCCTGCCTGCGATCTACGAAAACGACTATCAGAGCAATCCCTGGCGGCCTTACCATCTCAGCCTCTGGAACCGGTTCAAAGTCATCCGTTTCATGGACTGGATGGCCACCAACAACTCCAGTCAGACCAGATGGGAGCAGCGAACAACCTTGTCGCGATACACCTACAATGACCGGAGCGGCGTTCCGCTTGAACTGATCGCTGATCTCTGCAACCGGCTGCACACCGACGCGTGGATCTGCGTGCCGCATCAGGCGGATGACAACTATGTCACCCAAATGGCGCGGCTCTTGCGGAGCACGCTGGCATCTGATTTGAAGGTTTATGTTGAATACTCGAATGAATGCTGGAATTACATGTTCACTCAGGCGAGTTACTGTCAAGCCAACGGACAGGCGACCTATCCGAACATCGGCGATTCGTATGAGCGGCACATCCGCTGGTATTCACGCCGCTGCGTGCAGATTTACGACATCTTTGAGCGGGAATTCGGCGGAACCTCGCGGCTGATCAGAGTCCTCGGCGGCCAGCAGGGCAACCGCTGGGGCTTGGAAGTGATGTTTAATCATGAAAATGCGCGGAACAAGGTGGATGCCTTTGCCATTGCTCCGTATTTCGGTCATGAATACGCCTGCGAGAAACATCAGAATGTCATTGCGTGGACTTTGCCTCAGTTCTTCAATGACATCAGAACATCCGCCCTGCCCACAGCATGGGAGGGCGTGCAGGACTGCATCAATTACGCCCGCTCCGTCAACAAGCCTATGCTTGCCTATGAAGGCGGCCAGCACTTCACCGGCGGAGCCTGCAACGGCGTTGACACCGGCAGCATTGACCCGCTGACTCAGAAGTTCGTTGCCGCCAATCTCTCGCAGGAGATGAATGGCGTTTACACAATGGACTTGAACAAATGGCGGGAAATGGGCGGCGGCATGTACTGCGCTTTCGCTTCATTATGTGAATACACCCGCTGGGGCAGCTGGGGACTTCTGCGCTATCCTAAGCAGAATCCTGCGACCGCGCCGAAATATCAGGCGGTGCTGAACTGGATCAGCAATAATCCGGCCTAGCAGGCAGGCGGCAAATAAAAAGAAAAAGCCCCGGCGGTTTGTCCGGGGCTTTTTTATTGCGCGGTTCCGTCCGGCTTGTTTGTCAAGAAAGTAGGGGCGGTTCGCGAACCGCCCCTACGGTGAAACGCCACGTGCCGCAAGGGCGAAAAAATTTCGTCCAAACAGAATTCCTGTGATGCCGACAAGGGCAAAAGATTTTTTGCCCCTACGCGCAAACTGCCAAGCTCTTGATCCATTGGAGTTGTTCAGCTAGTTCTGACAGCGGAGAAAGGCAGCCTGAATCACCAGCGGTTCTCTGAACCACGCGTCGCTTTTTCCCCATTCGTCATAGCCCAGCGTGACCCATCCGCCTTGATTTATCCATTCCTCATAGCCGAACCGCCAGCCGCGCCAGTTGTCATGGCTGTTGTAGGGCTGCTCCGGGCCATAGTAAACAAAATCCAGCCCCATGTCCTTGACGGCTTTGCGGCTTCTGCCAATCAGCATCATGTCCGCGCCCCAGCGCATGGCTTCCTTGGCCGTGACTTTGGCGATGCCCCGGCCATTGGCTTCCGCCGGAATCCAGATCAGCAGATGGGCAAAGACCTTGCAGGCTGCCGGAGCCTGATCGGCCTGAAAAATAGGCTCCGCCTTGACAGTGGGAGGATAGACCGCGCCGACAGCAGGGCGGTTTTCCTCTTGATGCAGAAAAGGCACCTCTTCCAAGGCCGAAGGAATGCGCTCCCAGACCGCCTCTGCCCGATCTTTGATCCCGCAGCCGCCGAGCAGCGGCAGCACCGCCAGCATGGCGGCAGTTCGGATGCTCCTGATCATCGCGTTTCTCTCCCAGCTTTGTTTATGTTGCACACGGAGCGGCTGCCGGGCCGAATTATTTTCGCACCCGCATCAGGCATTGCCAGAAACGGAGCAGCTCCGGCGGATTATTGGAGGAGTCAAAGAAACAACTTTCCAGCTGCAGCACCTCAAAAGACGGTTCAACGCTGGCGCAGAGCTGCGCTGCGGAAAGCCGGGGCGGCCCTTCGCCTGCCATCTGCTGGTCACTGTTGCCGATCAGACTGAACCAAAGGCCGCCGGATTCAAGACAGGCGGCGGCTTGGCTGACAAAACGGCTCCGCTGCTCGTCAGTGCCCATGCAATGAAAGCAGCCCCGGTCGAAGAGCAGGCTGAACGGACCGCCTTCCGGCTGCCATGAAAGAAAATCATCCGCCGCAAAAGAGCATTGCGCTCCATTCTGCTCCGCCCGCTGCTTGGCCAGCTCAACAGCTTTGGATGAAAAATCCAAGCCTGTGACCTGAAAACCCTGTTGTGCCAGCCAGACCGCGTTGGTGCCGGTGCCGCAGCCGACTTCCAGCACTCTTCCACCAGTCTTAGGCCATGCTGCAACAAGCCGCACCAAATGACTGTCTGGGCGGCCTGTGTCCCAAGGCGTTTTTTTCTGCCCGTAGCGTTCCTCCCACGCATGTTTTTCTTGCATTGTTCAGCTCCTGTCAAGAATTTTATGCCTGCGCCAAACTGATCTGCAAGGGAATGCAGTGCAGGCTTCTGCTCACCTGCTGGGTGCGGCCCAGCTTCCAGCTCCCGCATTTGGCCCTCCCGGCCAGCTTCTGCTCAATCTCCGCCACCAGCCCGGCGATGTTGATCACCTTGTGCCGGGCGAAAACTTCCGGCAGGCCGCTGGTCAGGTTGCAGGCCAGACAGCGGCCAGGCCGCTCGTGCAGATCAAGGCTGAAATGCAGGCCGCTGCTGTCCTGCCCTTTGAACGTCAGGGCGATATCATATGCGCCCTCTTCCGCGTCGCCAAACAGGGCTTCAAAAAAATCGGCGGTGCGCTGGGCTGGAAAGAGCTGGCTGAGGACATCATCAGTGAAAATTTCGTGCATGGAATTCATCGGAATCGGGTTGAAGGCAGGCTTGATCAATCGCGCTGATGCGCAGTTTCAGGAAAACTGCTGGCAAATCTACCCGAAACAGCGGGAGAATTCAACCTGAGACCGCTGACACGGAAAACCTTTGTTTCCCCTGCGAGAGCTTGCGCATCCTCAGCGCAGCGGGTATCATCCTTGAACATGCTGAGCGAGGCTGATCTCTGTTCAGCCTCATTTTTTTCATTTGGCAGCACCATCAGCGGAGACTTCTTCAATGAACAGGAAAAGAATCACAGCGGCTTTGCTCGCCGCGCTCCTCACGCTGGCCGCTGTTGCAACGGCTCAGGCGGAGGACGGGAACAGCGTCAAATTTCTCAGCAAGGAGCTGATCAGGCAGCTCAGTCACAGCATTTACGAAGTGGTCACGCCGAAGCTGGAAAGCGGCAAAATTGAGTACGACCGACCGCTGCCGTTTGACAAGCTGGACTTCCGCGAGCGGAACGAGAAATATCACAGCATCGGCACCGCTTTTTTCATCAGCGGAAAAGAACTGATGACAGCGGCCCATGTCTTCGATCTGCCGAGCTTCTCCTTGCTGAAAGAGCACTTCATCCGCGACGGAGCAGGCAAGGTTTATCCGGTGGGCAATATCCGCAAGTGCTCGAACGTCCGCGACATGCTCGTTTTTGACCTGAAGGAATACCCGGAACGGATTGAGCCGCTCAAGTTCATCAGCAACGGGCTGGAGGTGGGCGACACAGTCTTTTCCGCAGGCAACGCCCTTGGCGAAGGCATTTCCTACCGGGCCGGACAGGTGGCCTCCTTCACCGACGAGCGCGAATACGGCCTGTGGAAGAACATCCGCTTCTCCTCGCCCGCCTCGCCGGGCAACAGCGGCGGCCCGCTGCTCACTGTGGCCGGAGAGGTCGCGGGCGTGATAGTGCAGCGGGCCAACACAGGTGAAAATTACAATATTGCCGTGCCGGTCAGCGAGCTGAGCAAGCTGACTGACAAGGCGGAATTCCAACTCCGCAATGTCACGGTCGAGATCGCGGGCACGGACGAAACCGTGGTCAAAGACTGGCTGTTCAGCCTTCCTCTGCCCGCTCCGGCGGCGGTTGTGGCGGAGCAGGCGCAGAATGCCTTGGACGATTTTTACCAACACCTTGGCAAGGAGCTGACAGAGCGGGTCAAGGAGAAGAATTTTCCCAAAGGGGAACGTTTCCGCGACTTCCTCCGCAATCAGCCCATTGCCCAAGGCTTCGCCTCTCTGACCCCGGACATTGATTTCAAAAAATGGAGCGCGGCGGGCTACAGCCTGAACAAGCTGCCGCTCTCCGCCGAGCAGAATGTGCATCGTGGCGATTCGCTGCATTTCGCCTTTCAGGCTTTGGTTGAAAAAGCCCCGGACATCCCGCTGAAGACTTTTGTCGAATCGCCCAAGCTGATTATGGACACCCTGCTCAAAGCAGAGCCGAACTACCGCCACCTTGGCACGGAAAAAGTCCGCATCACCAGTTTCGGCGAGCCGGAGCAGGTTTCAGTCTGGCAGGACCGGCTGGGCAGGACGTGGACTTCATCCCTCTGGTTCCGCGATCATAACAACTCTTTTCTTTACAGCCACTGCCTGCCGCATCCGAAAGGCGCGCTCTGCAACATGACGACCAAACCGGCGGGCCTCCTCAAGCTGGGGTATTTTGAAAGCGTCAAAGATGCCTGCGACGAAACGCTGGTCGGCTATGAAGGCGACGTGGACGACTGGGCCGAGTATCTTACCTTGGGAAAAAAGCATTTGCCCGCCTTTTTCCAACAAGCGGAAATCATCAGAAACGGCAGCAGCCTGAAGGTGCGTCTGAAAAATTTCCAGCTGGAGTTCAGCAGTCCGAAAATCAGCGGCAAATCCTCGCTGCATGTGCATCTCGGCTATGACAACAGCCAGCTGCTGGCTGAAGATCTGGTCCGTTTCGAGCTGTTCCCGCAGAAGGGCAGTCAGGCCAACTACCGCATCCAGCCTCTCTGGGAGCCGGGGCCGTTCAGCGAGGAAGGCTATGGGAACGCTTGGAAGGAGGCGGTCAGCAGCAGCGGCGAGTTCTCCGGCAAGGTGATTGACAAAGGCGACCGCCGCATCATTCACAACGCCATGCAGCAGACAAAAAAAAATGTGACCGCCTTTGACGGAAAAAAATTCGACATGCTCTTCACCGTCGGCTGCGCGTACAAAAGCGCGGCGGAAGAAGAGGGCAGCATCGAGGAGGACTGCGCCAAGTTTGTTCAGGGGATAAAGTTCTTCTGAGCCTGCTGCCCGTTGATCATCCCCATTTTCATTCCCCACGAAGGCTGTCCGCACCGCTGCCTGTTCTGCAATCAGCACCGGATCAGCGGCTGGAGCAAGCCGGTCACGCCGGAAACCGTGCAGGCGGAAATCGCGGCATGGCTGGGGCGCAGGTGTGCCAGCGGCAGGAGCGAGACGCAGGCCGCCTTTTATGGCGGCAGCTTCACCGCCTTGCCCCGTGCACGGCAGAAGGAGCTGCTGCTGGCGGCCCGTCCCTTTTTAGAATCAGGCCAGCTGCGCTCGCTGCGGCTTTCCACCCGGCCTGACTGCATGGACGCAGAGCAGGCTGATTTTCTCAAAGCGCACGGCGTGGCCACTGTGGAGCTTGGGGCGCAGTCCATGAATGACGCAGTATTGACAGCAGCAGGACGCGGCCATGACGCGGCAGCCACAGAGCAGGCCGCCGCTGTTCTGCGTCAGGCAGGGCTGGAAACCGGCATTCAGCTGCTGATCGGATTGCCCGGCGACAGCCGCGCCAGCCTGCGCCGCACTGTCGGGCGGGTTATAACGCTGCGGCCTGATTTCGTCCGCCTCTATCCGCTCTTGGTTGTGAAAAACAGCGGGCTGGCCGATCTCCACGCGCAAGGCCGCTACACGCCGCTCAGCGTGGCCAAGGCCGTGCTCTTGACCGCTTTCATGAAGGAGCGGTTTGAGCAGGCAGGCATCCGCGTGATACGGACTGGTCTTCAGGCAGGAGAGGAGCTGGAATCATCCCTGCTGGCCGGGCCGTGGCATCCGGCCTTTGGCGAATTGGTCAGCTCGCGCCTGCTGCTGCGGCAGACCCGCAGGCTGCTGGCGCAGGCCAAAAGCGAAACTGTCCGCCTGCGCGTCAATCCGCGCGATCAGTCCGCCTTTCGCGGCCTCAAATCAGCGAACATCGACCGGCTGCGGCAGCTTGGGCTGTGGCGGCGGATCATTTTGGTCAATGATCCTGAGCAGAAGCGGGGAAACGTCCGCCTGCTGCAAGCATGACTGCGCTGCGGAATCTGTCTTTCAGGCAGCGTATCTATCTGATAGCCAAGTCACCCCAGATTTAAATTGCCGCATCTGTCTTTCAGCCAAGCCATCCCAGATTTGCAGTGCGGCATCTATCTTTCAGGCAAGCCACCCCAGACTTGGGTTGCCTCATCTATATTTCGGGCAAGCCATCCCAGATTTGAAGTGCGGCATCTATATTTCAGGTAAGCCACTCCAAACTTGGGTTGCCTCATCTATATTTCGGGCAAGGCATCCCAGATTTGAAGTGCGGCATCTATATTTCAGGTAAGCCACTCCAAACTTGGGTTGCCTCATCTATATTTCGGGCAAGGCATCCAAGATTTGAAGTGCGGCATCTATATTTCAGGCAAGTCACTCCAGACTTGGGTTGCCTCGTCTATCTTTCGGGCAAGGCATCCCAGATTTGAATTGCCGCATCTGTCTTTCGGGCAATCCACTCCAAACTTGGGTTGCCTCGTCTATCTGACAGGCAAGCTGCCAGAATTTCTGTCATGCCGAGCAGAGCAAGGAATCACCGTAGGGGCAAAAAATCTTTTGCCCTTGCTGGCATTGCCGGAATGCTGTCAGGGCGAAAGATGTTTCGTCCCAGAGATGGCCATCCAAATACCGCAGGCGCAAAAAATCTTTCACCCTTGTCGGCAGAAGAATGTTTGTTGACAAATTGCCGTTTCCGCTGGTATCGTGCGGAATATCCCGCTGCTGCCGCTGCTGCGACAGGGCGAAGAGCTTGTTTGTCATCCGATATAATCTTTCACGTGCAATTCAGCCGCTGCGGAAATATGAACGCAGGCAGCGTTCATATTCTATTTTTCCGCCATTCTCCATTCTTGCAGGAGGAAATCCATGTTGCTCGACAAAGTTGCGCAGTGCGCCGCGCCAATGCTGCTTTCCTTTACGCTTGCTATTTTCTGGCAGACACAGGCCGCAGCCTTTGATCTCTCCGCGCCGCGAGGGCAGAAAACTGTTCGGCATTCCCTCAATGAGGTGTGCATTATTCCGAAAAATTTTCCCTTGAGCGCAAATCAGAAGGCGGACAAGAAGCAGGAGGAGATGTGCGGCTGGGATTTCTATGCCGATGCCAGAAAAATTAAATTGGAGGCGAAGAACAACAGCACCAACCCGGCAGTTATTGTCAGCGTGTTTGACCAAGGCAAAGGCGAGTTTGCGCGGGAAGCAAAGCTGAAATCCTCTGTCACATGCAGCTACGCGCCTGCGATTCTGGCGTATTATCAGCTCTCGCGCTATCTGGGCGGCGCAGGCAACGTGCCGGAGGCGGTGCTGCGGACCATGAATTTGGCCAAGCATAAAAAAATCCGCGAGGCCGGGCGGACAAGCTCCATCGCCTCGATGTGGGCGAGCTGGGACAAATATTACCGCGAGCTGAGTCCCAGCGTGTTCACCAATGACAAAAAGCAAATCTATGGCGCACTGACAGACATTGCCAAACAGGAGCGGTTTTTCAGCGAGATATACGGCTCTCCCTCCGCCCGCACGCCTGAAGCCCGTCTCGCAGCCTTCCGCGCCACAGCGGTCTATAAAGCCATGACCAATTCCGCACCGCTGGCCAGCCTGATTCCTGCCCGCGTTGACATTCAGCTTGTCGCCAAGCCGAACATCGGTTCTGTCACGCAGGACGACAAGCTGCGGCGGACAGTGCAATGGACGCAATATGTGCGCGATCTGGCGGACATGGTGCTGCTCGACTCGCTGCTGAATCAGCAAGACCGCTTCGGCAATCAGCATAAAAAGGCATTTATTTATCAGTTCGTTGAAGGCGGGAAAATCAAGAAGCACAAGGTGAAGGCGGCGAAGAACCGGCAAGGCAAGGCTCTGGGCTGGAGCATTGGCGCGGAGGAAAAAGCTCTGCTGGAACAGGGCGGCGTGCTGATTGAAGAAATGCTGCTGAAGGACAACGACTGCGGCGGCTCGCGGAAAACGAATGTGCAGATGAGTGCCGGGACAGCTGAGAAAATCAGGCATGTTCATCCTGAAAGCTATTTCAGGCTTGTCAAGCTCAACGCCGCCTTGCGGCAGGAGCAGGATTTGCCAGCCAGCCAGAGGACGTTGGAGCGCTATTTCAGCAATGAGCTGCTATTCACAGACAATGATCTCAGAATGTTCCGCAGCAATCTGGAGAAAACTGCCGCAGCCATGCGCAAGAACTGCAAAGCTGGCCTGCTGAAGCTGGATGCGGACATCCTTGTTCAGCTTGGCAAGAAACCAATGCCCGCCTCTTGCGAGCCGGACTGAGCGCAGCTGCAGACCTGCGGTCTGTTTTTGGCAGCCAAGCCGTTTTTTGCGCCGCCATGCAAAAGATAACGCACCTGCTCTTCCTGCTTCCGCTGATCTGCTTGGTCGTGCTTGGCGTGTGTCTTGAGAGGCCGTCTGTCAGCAGAGAAGCGTTCCGTCAGGCTCTGGCCGCAGCAAGAGCGCACACAGGACAGCCGCTGCGGCGGGGAACGCTGATTGTTGTCGACTATGCGCAGCCTTCGCAGACGAAACGTCTGGCAGTTATGAATCTTGCAACAGGCCGCGTCGAACACTATGCCAGAACAGCGCACGGAAAAAACACCGGGGGAATATGGGCCGAACGGTTCTCAAACAGAGAAGGCTCCTTGCAGTCATCTTTGGGGCTGTTTGAAGTCGGGGAGCTGTTCAGCGGCAAGCATGGCCTGTCCTTCCGCCTGATCGGGCTTGATCCGCAAAGGAACAGCATGGCCTTGCGCAGAGGGATCATCATTCATGCCGCGCCCTATGTCTCGGCAACGTCCATGCTGCTCAACTGGCGGAGCGGCTTCCGCTTGGGCAGGAGCGAAGGCTGTTTTGCGCTCTCCGCCGACGACTTGGCTGAACTGAGCAGGCCTTTGGCGCGGCCTGCATATTTGTACGCACATGCGGAAGAATGAGGACTGCCTGCCGCCATCTTTCCGCATCCCTTTTTCCTGACATCTGCGGCCGTGCTCCTTTTTCTTTGAAAAAAATCTCAGCGCGGCGGCATCATTCCTTGATCCGACGCTCCAGTCCAACCGCCTTCTCCCCAGAAAAAAAGCGGTGCTGACCGCTCCCCATTCTGCGTGCATCCAATAAACCGCGCCTTCAGCAGGCGACGGCCTTTTCTTTTTTTCTTTTTCGGGAAAAATCTCCGCAAAAAGCGTCCGTTCAACTCTCTCTGCCATAAGCCCGGCAGTATTGGGGCTGGCTCGTCGCGCAAGAAAAATATTGAATTGGCTTCAAAGCACATTCAATATTAACAAGAGATTAATTATTATTAAAAAAGTAAAACTATATAGATAGTTAACATAATATTTTAATTATTATTCTCATTTTTATCTGACACTGAAGACGGATGTCAGAATCAGCAGAGATGAAGAGCGGAAAAAAAACAGAGCTGTTCATCTGCTGTTCATCTTTCTTTTGTTAAAGTAGAGACAGATGAGATTGAGAAACAGCAGCGCAGCCAAACAAACACACCGAAAAAGGAGACCTGATCATGAAACGCGCATTAACCCTGCTGGCCATTGCTGTCACACTGTCCGCCGCCGGAGCCGCTGAAGCCAGCCGTCACGAGTACGGCGAATATGGCGAATACGGACGCGGCGGCTATGAGAGCCGGGCAAAATTCTACGGCACCATTGATTCAATGCCTTCTTCCGGCATCTGGATGGTGAGCGGCCGGCAGGTAGTTATCAGCCCCGGCACAAGAATCAAGGAGAAATACGGCAGAGTGGCACTTGGCGCGTATGTCGAGGTGGAAGGTTATCACAGCAACGGCGGCTTCACCGCCTATGAGATCGAGGTGAAAGGCGGAAGCGGCGGCTACGGCTATGGGTACCGGTAAAAAAACGGGCCTGATGTTCACGGAGGATTTGAACGCGGAACAAATCCTCCATCGCAGGGCAGAATAAAAAACAAGCAGTTCATTTATCACCCAAGTGGAGAACAGACCATGAAGAAGATTGCGGCAGTTGTCAGCGGCGTGTTGTTCGCATTTATCGCAGCCGGTTCAGTTCAGGCAAGCGGAGATGAAGGCTATGAGCATCATGAGGGCTATGAGCACGGCGGATATTACAATCCCTACGGCTACATCAACTATGGCTACAACAACACCTACCGGGATCATGAGCGGTATGAGTACGGCAACCGCAACATGAACTATGTTCCGAGGAACAGCAACTACAACTACACCAACAACAACTACAACAACGGCTACGGCACCAACTACGGCTACAACAATTACGGCTACAACAACAGCTACAGAAACCACGAGCTGTACGAGTACCGCCGTTAGTTTGGACGCTCTGTCTCAGGGAGAGGAACAAGGGCAGCTCTTGGCTGTCCTGTTTGAGAACGCAATGCGGGATAAAAAAGAACACCATTTCATTCATCACCCAAGTGGAGAACAGACCATGAAGAAGATTGCGGCAGTTGTCAGCGGCGTGTTGTTCGCATTTATCGCAGCCGGTTCAGTTCAGGCAAGCGGAGATGAAGGCTATGAGCATCATGAGGGCTATGAGCACGGCGGATATTACAATCCCTACGGCTACATCAACTATGGCTACAACAACACCTACCGGGATCATGAGCGGTATGAGTACGGCAACCGCAACATGAATTATGTTCCGAGAAACAGCAACTACAACAACTACAACAACAACGGCTACCGCAGCAGCAATTACCGCAGCGGCAACTACGGCCACAACAACAGCTACAGAAACCACGAGCTGTACGAGTACCGCCGTTAGTCTGGCTGCGCTGCCTCCGTCCTCTGAGGCAGACCGGAAAAGGACAGTCCAAGAAAACGCTTGCTCTTGGCTGTCCTTTTTTGTTAAAAACAAAAAGAATAGAATTGATGCTCATCATCGGTTGAGAACAAGGGTGATGAGAGAAAAACAAAGGAGGAGGCATTTATGAAACGAGTTGTTCTTTTGCTGATTGCGGCGGCATTCACGTGGAGCGCAAGCGCGGCTGAGGCCAGCCGCTATGAATACGATGACGATGATCATCATCAAGGCCGCTACGAGAGCCGGGCGAAATTTTACGGCACAGTGGACGCGCTGCCGCCTGCTGTCAATAATGGCACTTGGTGGGTGAATGGCCGCGAGGTGCAGGTGAGTCCGCAGACAAGGATCAAGGAAAAGCGAGGCAGAGCTGCTGTCGGCGCGTATGTCGAAGTGGAAGGATATTTCTCCGGCAGCGGCGTGGCGGCTTCTGAAATAGAAGTGAAAGGCCACCGTCGCTGAGATTTTCGCAGTTTTTGTTTCCAATTCTTCCTGACTTTTTGGCATGCTGACTGAAGCAGGAACAAGACTTCAACAACAGGAGTTATCATGAAAAGCGCATTTTTTTCGTTGGCTGTTGCATTGACCTGCTCATTCATCGCTGTTTCCGCTTACGCCAGCCGGGATGAATACTACGAGCACGGCGGATATTA
>NZ_JBLWEP010000001.1:0-9423 GCF_048287355.1 Candidatus Electronema sp. TJ | reverse complement strand
GGCGTTGTCGAAGCCATGCCGTCTGGCAGCGTGCTGGGGCCTTGGCGCGTCAGCGGCAGAGAGGTTATCGTCACTGAGCGCACCTTTATTAAAGAAGAGTACGGCAGAATCGGCATTGGTGCGCAAGTTGAAGTGAAAGGCGGCGGAACGCCTTTCATGGCCTATGAAGTCGAAGTCAAGGGCGGCAGCAGACCGATGATGGGGCCTCCTCCTGCAACTCCTCCTCCGGCAATGGCTGGAACTCCGGCAAATCCGCCGATGCCTCCTCCGGCAATGGTCGGCACTCCGTTGCACGGCTCAGTTGAGGCCATGCCTCAGGGCGGCAGCATGTTCGGCATTTGGAAGATCGGCGGCAAAGAGGTCATTGTCACTGACCGCACTCTCATTAAACAGCAGAACGGCCCGCTTGCTCCCGGAGCGCAGGTTGAGGTGAAAGGCGGCGGCGTTCCTTTCATCGCCTATGAGCTTGAAGTGAAAAGCGGCAGACGCTGATTTCAGAAACCGGGACAGGCTTCGGCCTGTCCCCCGCAGCAAACCAAGGTGAAAGGCGAAAAAGCAACGAGGGATAGAATGAACAGCAATGACAACGCCCGGCTGGGCAATCTGGTCCGGTTCTGGCATCTGGCGATGATCGCTCTGGTGCTTTCGGCTTTGCTCAGCGGCGAAGGCGCGGATGATTACAAAAAAATGGATCAGGCTGGTTTCCTTCTTCATGGAGGAATTGGCTTGGCCGTGCTCGCCGCCCTCTGCGGCTATTTTCTGCATGGCCTCATCGGCCCGAAGGATTCCCGCCTCAGCAGCTGGTTTCCCTTCACGCCTGCCCGGCTCCGGCAGACCGGCAAGGACATCGCCGTTCTGACCACGTTCAAACTGCCAGAGCACAGACGGCGGCAAGGTTTGGCAGGACTGGTGCAGTTTTTCGGCCTCATAGCCTTTTCCTGGCTTGCGGCCACAGGCGCAGTTATGTATTTTTTCATGGAGCGCGGGGCGAAGGTGCACGGCATCATGCACATGGTCAAGGAGGCGCATGAGGTTGGCACCGTGCTGATTCCAATTTATCTGGCCCTGCATGTCGGCGCGGTCATCGCCCATTCCCTGACCGGGCATCAAGTCTGGAAAGAAATTTTCTTTTTCAAGAGCGGCGAAGCCTGATGAAAATTCTGGTTGTTGAAGACGAGCTGCGGCTGGCCCGGCTTCTCAAGAAAGGCTTGGAGGAAAACGCCTTTGCCGTCGATATCTGCCATGACGGCGAGGAAGGGCTGTACATGGCGGAGACTTCGCCTTATGACGCGATGGTGCTGGACGTTATGATGCCCAAAATGGACGGCTTCACTCTCCTGAGCCGCCTGCGCGAGCAGAACATCCAAACCCCGGTGATCATGCTCACCGCCAGAGGCGAAGTGGAAAGCCGTGTCAAAGGGCTGAACAGCGGCGCGGATGATTATTTGGCCAAGCCGTTTGATTTCGCCGAGCTGCTGGCCCGGCTCACCGCCCTGATCCGGCGCAGCAAAGGCCAGCCCGCCTCGCAGCTCTGCATCGCCGATCTGCATATTGATTTGAACGCCAAGACCGCAGGCCGGGCCGGTGTCAACGTGCCTCTTTCAGCCAAGGAGTACGCCATCTTGGAATATCTGGTCATGAACAAGGGCCGGGTGATCAGCCGCACCGAGCTGTCCGAGCATGTCTATGACATGAATTTCGATCTCGACAGCAACATCATTGATGTGTACATCAACCGGCTGCGGAAGAAAATTGATAAAGACCATCCCCGCCCGCTGATTCAAACCCGCCGGGGCGAGGGCTACATCATCGTCGAGGATCCCTGAGTGCTGCGTTCCATCAAGGGCAGGCTGCTGATCTGGATATTCTGCTCTGTCACCGCGCTGTTCTGCGCCTTCGGCTGGGCGCTCCACCTTAAGCTGCACTATGTGGTTGAGGATTCCGTCGACAGAATGCTCCATGCCAGCCTGCAATTAGTCAAAGGACTGGTGCATACCCATGACGGCAAAACCATTCAGTGCGAGTCCAACGAATTTGTTCACGGCGACTATGTCACTCCGGACTCCGGCCACTATTACAAAGTGCTCATAGACGGCGGGCTGGCCGGCTACTCCTTTTCGCTCGTGGACAAGGACTTCGACCTCATCCCCGGCGAGCCCCTCTTCCACAACGCCAAAGCGCAGGAATGGGTTTACCAGACAGTGGGGCCGAACAGCGAGCCGCTGCGGGTCATTCGTCATGATTTTGTCTTCATGGATAAACCGGTGCGGGTCATCGTTGCTGAAGACCTGACCGAGAGTCTGAGCATGATTCACCGTCTGGCGAATTTTTTTCTGGTTGTCATGCCGGTGGTGGTTTTTGTCATCGGGCTGATCAGTTTTCTCATCGCCTCAGTTTCTCTGCGGCCTCTTGAACTTTTTTCCGCCGCCTTGGAGAAAATCAGTCACAAAAATCTGGAGGAGCGGATTGAGCCAAGCCGTCAGGCTGCGGAGCTGCAGCGGCTGGCAGCGAAGTTCAATGCTCTGCTGGAGCGGCTGCATCAAGCGTTTGAGGCAGAGAAAAATCTGCTCGGCAATGCGGCCCATGAGCTGAAAACGCCCTTGGCGGTGATCCGGGCGGAATGCGACATAGCTCTGATGAAACCAAGAAGCGCGGAGGAGCACCAGGACAGTTTGCAGGAAATCCGCTCCGTGTCCGAGTCCATGCTGGATCAGGTCAATGGTCTGCTGACTTTGGCCCGGCTGGATTCAGGAATGCTGGACGCATCAGCTTTTCAGCCTGTTTCTCTGGAAGACTGCATCGCTGACGCAGTGCGGCTCGCCGATCCGCTGGCCGTCAAAAAGAACGTGCTGCTCAGCACGAGCCTGAACGGCGGCGGCCTCATGGTGGCGGGTGATAAAGAGATGCTCACCGAGGCGCTGCTGAACCTGATCGAGAACGCGGTGAAATACAATCATCCAGGCGGCTTTGTCTCTGTGGAGCTGTGTTGGCGTGAAGGACGGGCGGAGATTGTTGTCAGCGACACCGGCATCGGCATCAGCGAGGAGGACAAGGATCGGATATTCGACCGGTTTTATCGCGCCGCTTCCGCCCGCAGCATGGAGGGCAGCGGTCTCGGCCTGAGCATTGTCAAAGCGGTGATGCAGGCCCATCATGGCGAAATCCACGCCGAAGCGCAAAGCGGAGGCGGCAGCCGCTTCGTGCTCTCCCTGCCCTTGGCCGCCGCTGCGTAATTTTTCATTCCCCGATGATCTTCACCAGCACCCGTTTTTTCCGCCGCCCGTCAAACTCGCCGTAGAAAATCTGCTCCCAAGGGCCAAAGTGCAGCCTGCCCGCCGTGACCGCAACCACTGCCTCCCGGCCCATGATCTGCCGTTTCAGGTGCGCGTCGGCATTGTCCTCATAGCCGTTATGGCGGTACTGGCTGGTCGGCGCATGGGGAGCCAGCTTCTCCAGCCAGACTTCATAATCATGATGCAGGCCGGATTCGTCGTCGTTGATGAAAACCGAGGCCGTGATATGCATGGCGTTGACCAAGCACAGCCCCTCCTGAATGCCGGATTCGGCAAGGCACTTCTCCACCTCCGGAGTGATGTTGACAAAGGCCCGGCGGCTCGGCACCTCGAACCACAGTTCCTTGTGATAACTTTTCATCGCATCTGATTGTCAAAAGTTCAGAGAGAATATACTCTTGCGGCAAGCTACAGTCCGTCTCGGACAGTGCTTCACATGCCTCGTCTCAGCCTTGATCCGTCACAGATGAAGCTTCATTCGTCGCAGATGAAACTTCATCTGTGTCAACTCAGGCTTCATCCGTCGCGTATGAAGCTTCATTCGCCTCGTCTCAAATTTCATTCGTCATAGATGAAGCTTCATTCGTCGCAAATGAAGCTTCATCTGCCTCGGTTCAACCTTCATCCGTCTCACATGAAGCCTCATACGCCTCGGTTCTGGCGTTTTAAATCAGACCGCGCGGCGCATTCCTGCCGGGCCATGCGCCGCGCCTGCAAGCCCTTGCTTATGCCGTGATCTCTGTGCCGATGCCGGCGTGGGTGAAAATCTCCAGCAAAATGGCATGATCCTGCCGCCCATCAATAATGTGGGCCTTGCTCACGCCGCCATTGATGGCCGAAGCGCAGCAGCGCAACTTCGGGATCATCCCGCCCTTGATCACCCCATCAGCAATAAGCTGCTCAATGGAGCTGACCGCGATGGAGGAGATGAGCTGGCCGTCAGCTCCCTTCACCCCCTCGACATCGGTGAGCAGGATCAGCTTGGCCGCGTTCAGCTCGGCGGCAACCGCCCCGGCGACGAGGTCGGCGTTGATGTTGTAGGCTTGACCGTCCTCACCCACGCCGACCGGCGCGATCACCGGGATGAAGTCCTTCGCATCCAACGTGGTGAGGATTTCCGAGTTGATCCGCGTCACCTCGCCAACTTGGCCCAAGTCAATCAGCTCCGGCGGCGCGTTTTCGGTTTCCGGCTTGCCCAGCACCTTCATTTTTTTGGCCTGCACCAAGTCGCCGTCCCGGCCTGACAGGCCAACGGCCCTGCCGCCGCAGTGATTGATCAGGCCGACGATCTCCTTGTTGACCTTGCCGACCAGCACCATCTCCACCACGTCCATGGTCGGGCCGTCTGTGACCCGCATCCCCTGCACATAGCTGGAAGTGATTTGCATCTTCTTCAGGAATTCGTTGATCTGCGGCCCGCCGCCGTGAACCACGACCGGATTGATCCCGATGTATTTGAGCAGGATTATGTCAAGGGCGAATTTTTTCTTCAGCTCCTCGTCGATCATCGCGTGGCCGCCGTATTTGATGACCACAGTTTTTCCGCTGAACTCCCTGAGATATGGCAAAGATTCAATCAGTACCTTGGCCTTGGCGATCTCGTTCTGCATGACTGCGCTCCCTCTTGGCCGCATCAGCCGCCTTCCAGCAGGCCAGCGGCAGTTTTTCATCTGTGAACAGGGAGATGGAAACCCTTTACATTTTCCGGCGAACCCTGTATCCTGTATGCTCCCGCGCAGCGTGACTGCGCAGTGTTCTCTTATAAAACATGATTGAGACAGGGGCAACAATGTATTTTCTCTCATCCTCGGCCCGGCGGCTGCTTGCCGCCGCGCTGACCGCAGCCGTCATGGCCGTCGCAGGCCCGGCCTTCTCTCAAGGGAAAGAAAAAAACGACGCGCCGATCAACATTGAGGCGGACCGCATGGTTTCGCAGGAGGCGAAAAATTCGGTCGTTTTCGTCGGCAATGTCGAGGCCAGTCAAGGCAAAGTCACTATCCGCGCTGACGAGATGACTGTGCATTACGAGGAGAGCGGGGCAGGTGGCAAAAAGGAGGCGGATAAATCCGGCACAGGCAAGTCTGCTGTCAAGCAGCTGATCTGCATCGGCAATGTCGAGGTGACGCAGGAGGACTGGCTCGGCACCGGCGAAAAAATGGAATATTTCGCCAACGAGCGCAAGGTGGTGCTCAGCGGCAATGCCAAAGCTTCAGAGGGACAGAACATGGTTTCCAGCGACATCATCACCTATTATCTGGATGAAAAACGCTCCGTTTTTGAGCAGGACAAAGCCAAACCGGGCCGGGTCAAGGCCACCATCCAGCAGAACTGATGAGCGTTCTGGAGACCAGCAATTTAGTTAAAGAATACCGCGCCCGCAGGGTGGTGGATCAGGTCAGCCTCGACGTGCGGAGCAGCTCCATTGTCGGGCTGCTAGGGCCGAACGGCGCGGGCAAGACCACCACCTTTTACTGCATCGCGGGCTTCATCCGGCCCAGCGCGGGGGCGGTGCTGTTAGACGGCGAAGAGATCGGCGAGCTGCCGATCCATGAGCGGGCGGCCAAGGGCATCACCTATTTAGCGCAGGAGTCGTCGGTCTTCAAAAAGTTGACTGTGGAGGAGAACGTCCGCATCGTCTTGGAACCGCTGGGGTTGAGCCGCAATGAGATCAGCCAGCGTATTCAGGAGCTGATGGCCGAGCTGAAGATCGAGCATCTGGCCCAGAACAAGGGCCATGCCCTGTCCGGCGGCGAACGGCGGCGGGTGGAGATCATGCGGGCCTTGGCGGTGCGGCCCCGCTTCATTCTGCTGGACGAGCCGTTTGCGGGCGTTGATCCGCTTTCAGTGGCCGATTTGCAGCAGATCATCCGGGGCTTGAAGGCAAGAGGACTCGGCATCCTGATTTCGGATCACAACGTGCGCGAGACCCTCCAGGTCTGCGACTTCGCGTATATCATGAACGAGGGGCAGATACTCACCAGCGGCGCGGCGGGCGACATCATCCGCAGCGAGCTGGCCAAGAAGATGTACCTCGGCGAAAACTTCCGTCTGTAGCCGCCAGCCGCCATGAGCATCGAACTCCGCCAGCAGATGAAGCTGGCCCAGAAGCTGCTCATGACCCAGCAGCTCCAGCAGGCGATCAAGCTGCTCCAGCTCAACCGGATGGAGCTGGCCGGAGCCTTGCAGACAGAGCTGGAGCAGAATCCAATGCTGGAGGAGACGGCGGACGACACAGCTGAGATCGGCCAGCTGCTGACTGAGGAAAACGGCGGCAGCGAAGAGGTGACGGCGCAGGTGGCGGGTGACGATCCAGTCACGGTCGCTGAAGTGAACTGGGAGGATTACAGCAACAGTTTTGACGCGGATTTTTCCTTCACCCATGAGGCCGAGGCCCCGGCAGCGGATGCGCCATCCCGCCTTGATTTTCTCGCCGCCTTGCCGGGCTTGGCCGCCTTTCTCGCTTGGCAGCTCACCCATCTGCGTCTGAGCGAGCAGGATTTGGAGATTGCCCGCTTCATTCTTGGCAATTTAGATGGTCACGGCTTTTTTGATGCGGATATCGCCGACATTTGCCAGCAAACTGGCTGCGCCTCGGAAGAGGCCGAGGCCATGCTTCGCCTTGTCCAGAACCTTGATCCGCCGGGCGTGGCAGCCCGCAGCATTCAGGAATCCCTTCTCCTGCAATTGGAGCGGCAGGGACTGGAGGACAGTTTGGCGTGGCGGATGGTCTCTCAATTTTTCAGCGAGCTGAGCAATCGCAATCTTCTTGAAATCGCCCGCCGCACCAAGACCCCGCTGCGGGAGGTGCAGGCTGCGGCAGCCCTCATTGCCGAACTGGTGCCGTATCCTGGCAACGAGTACAGCAACGAGCAGGTGCAGGAGGTGGTGCCGGATGTTTATGTTTTTAAGATTGAAGATGAATTTGCAGTACGCCTGAACAGTGATGACCTGCCGCAGCTCCAGCTCTCTGCCGAATACCAAAACCTGCTGTCTGCAGGCGAGGCGGTGACCAAGAACTATCTCAGCGAGCAAAGACGGAACGCCCAGCTTCTGCTCAGTGCCTTGGATTACCGGCACAGCACCATCTGCCGGGTGATGGAGAGCATCGTCCAGCTCCAGCGCGATTTTTTCGAGCTGGGGCCAGGACATCTCCGTCCGCTGATCCTCAGTGATGTGGCTCAAGACGTGGGTGTGCATGAATCAACCGTCAGCCGGGCCACAGCCAATAAATATGTCGAAACCCCGCACGGCATCTTCGAACTGAAATATTTTTTCTCAGCAACAGCGGCGGCTACGGACAACGGCGATGATCTGACAGCAGAAAAAGTTAAGCAGCGGCTGGCGCAGCTGGTGAGGCAGGAGAACTCAGCCAAGCCTCTCAGCGACAACACCCTGTCTGAGCTGCTGGAGCAGGAAGGAATCAAAGTGGCCCGCCGCACGGTGGCCAAATACCGTGAGCAGCTGCGGATTCCGACCGTCAAGTTCCGCCGCAAGGAATAAAAAAAAACAGGACAGGAGAGAGATGACCGAGATGACCGAAGAAGCGATCATTCTGGAACTGAAGGCAAAAAATAAAGACGAGCTGCTGCACGAGCTGGCGGCGGCGGCGCAGCGTCTGTGCCCGAACTTGCAGGCGGCGGCGGTGCGGCGGGTGCTGCTGGAGCGGGAACAGATCGGCTCCACCGGCGTGGGCAACGGCATCGCCATCCCGCACGGCAAGCTGGCTGAACTCCAGAACCTGCTGATCTGCTTTGGCAGATCGGCCAAGGGCATCGCCTATGAGGCCAAAGACCGCCTCCCGGTGCATCTTGTGGTGATGATCCTCTCACCGGAAAACATGGCGGCGGAATACCTGCAAACCTTGGGCCGCATCAGCAGGCTGCTCAAGGACGAGAGCATCCGCGCCAAGCTGCTTCAGGCAGCCAGCCCGAAAACCGTGCAGCAGCTGTTCAGCCGGGCGGCCTGAATCCATCAGTGTCAATCCTGCGAAGCACAACAAAGGCGGCCAGACTCGGCTTGAGTCTGCCCGCCTGATGCTTTCTGACTTCCTTCCACTATGCTTTCCCCCTTCGGCATCCGCCAGCGTTCCCTTTTGCTTCAAGCCGCGCGGCGTTTCTTCCACAGCCGCGACTACCTTGAGACCGACACCCCTGTCCGCCTGCCTGCGCTGATTCCAGAGGCGGAAATCCAGCCGCTGCGCTCCGAAGGACGCTTCCTTCAGACCTCGCCGGAGCTGTGCATGAAGCGGCTGCTGGCGGGCGGCTGCGAACAGCTCTTCCAGCTCTGCCGCTGCTTCCGCAAGGGCGAGCGCGGGCGGCTGCATCAGGAGGAATTCACCATGCTGGAGTGGTACCACGTCGGCTGGACCTATGCCGAGCTGATGCAGGAAAGCGAGGAGCTGGCCCGGCATCTGGCGCGGTTCTGCGCGGACCAGGGCTGGCAGCAGCTGCCTGCATGGGCCGCGCAGCCAGAGCCTTGGCCGCGCCTGCCTGTGGCCGAGGCGTTCCGGCGTTTCGCTGGAATCGAGGCGGAGCAGGCCCTTGCCGAGGGCCGCTTCGACCTGCTCCTGGTGGAGCGGGTGGAGCCGGAGCTGGCCCGTCTGGGCGCGGTGTTCCTCTGCGAATACCCGGCGGCCCTCGCCTCGCTGGCTCGGCCCAAGCCGGACAGCCCGGCTGTCGCCGAGCGGGCGGAGCTGTACATCTGCGGGATAGAGATCGCCAACGGCTTCTCCGAGCTGACTGACGCGGCGGCCCAGCGGCTGCGCTTTGAGGCGGAGATGGCCAAGGCAGGCATTGACCGCAGCCTGATGCCGGAAAAATTCCTCCGCGACTTGGAGCGGCTGCCTGACTGCGCAGGCATCGCGCTTGGGCTTGACCGCCTCTTCATGCTCCTGCTCGGCAAAAACAGCATCGCCGAGGTGCTGCCCTTTGCCGACAGAGATTTGTAGCCCGTCCGCAGCCAGCCTGCTCGCCATTTTCCAGACAGCCTCCTGACTGTGTTGCGGTTATAGATAGAGCAGGATAAATTGACAACGCCTCTTCTCATTTTGAGCGGGTGGAGCAAGCGCAATCCTAAGCCTGCCGGTTTTCCTGCATACGAAACCACGCATTCGCAACATACGAATGCATGC